>JAVWYC010000056.1:0-10438 GCA_036661755.1 Mucinivorans sp.
GCTCTTGAAAACTTCGCTTTTCTTAACCGGCGCTATCTTAGTACAAGCAACAACGCATCCCAAATACCAAACAGCTAGTAATCAAAACAACTGCCACCAATGTATTCTCGTATCACCGAATCCGAAGGAATTATATGATCATCAATAGGCTCGATAGCCTCCAACGTCTCAAGCAAACGCTTAGCGTCCGGCAAATCACGAGCAGCCACCAATAATGGAATAACATAAGGTTTGAGCACCGCTATCTCATATGCCAACGAAGTGTCGAGTATCAAATCCGCCTCGTCCTCGAATGGCAAAATATGAAGCTGCTCACCACGACGCACCGCCGACCAACCCTCCAAAGTGGTGATGGCCGAACGACCTCGATATTTATAGTCGCGAATCATTCGACGTAACAATATATTGTCACGCGGACGAATGTCACTCGTTGGATTGAGCTGCAATGGCGAAAGAGCCGATAAATATATCTCAAATTTATCGGCATTGGCCAAACGTGAGGTTAACTTTGGATTCAAAGCATGCAAACCTTCGACGATCAAAATCGTACGCTCATCGATCTCCACACAACGCCCCTGAGGTGCAGGACATCCATTTTTGAAGTCGAATTTTTGGAGATTAACACACTTACCACCAATCAAAGAGAGCATCTCGTTGTTGAATTTTTGAATATTGATGGCCTCTAAGGCTTCAAAATCGTAGTTCCCAAATTCATCTTTTGGCGTTTGTTCGCGCACAACAAAGTAGTTGTCGAGCGAAATTTGTAGCGAATGTAGGCCAATCTTATTGAGCTCCGCCCCAATCCGCATCGAGGACGTTGTCTTGCCGCTCGACGAAGGGCCGGAAATAAGCACTACACGAGCCCCCTTGGTGGCGATTTTACTGGCCACCACCGAATAGGCTGCCGCGTGTCTTTTCTCCTCTTTGTTGATCAGGGTGTCGATTTTGCCAGTCAATATTATTTTGTTTAATTCTTCTACCGTCATAATTTTATTTTCAAATTTTTAGAGCAATGGGCTGAACAATCGCGCGGCAGCCTCTTTGAAATTATCTTTTTGTTTACGATTTTCCCAACCGTGCAAGGTCAATTTCTGACAACTTTTCAAATCTTCGAGAAAGGCCGTTTCCAGTTCCTCGGCTACTATTTCGTCGTAGATCATGGCTGTAATCTCGAAATTATCGACAAAGCTACGCTCGTCCATATTGGCGCTGCCAACGGAGCAAAACGAAGAGTCGATTGTCAGCAATTTGCTGTGATTGAACCCTTTTTTGTAGAGGTAAACCATCACTTTGGCTTCCAATAGTTCGGTGAAATAGGAGCGCGAGGCCCAGTGAACGAGCACCGTATCGGAGTGTAGGGGCAACATTATTCGCACATCGACCCCACTCATGGATGCCACTTTGATGGCCGTTAGCAACGACTCGCCGGGCAGGAAATAAGGTGTTGATATATATATATGGTGTTTGGCCGAGGTGATGGCGGCAAAAAAAGCTTGCATAATTGCGGCATACGGCGAGTCGGGCCCCGAAAGTGCAATTTGCACGGCTGTTTTACCGACTGGAATTTTTATTTCCGGGAAATAGCGTGCCCGATCGCGCAGAAGAACTTTGCTCGAAAAATACCAATCGGTGATAAATGTCATTTGCAACATTCTCACCGCCGGCCCCTCGATTTTAATGTGAGTGTCGCGCCAAATGCCATGTTTGGTGCCGTGTATATAACGATCGGCAATGTTGAGTCCGCCGGTAAATCCGACTGCTCCGTCGATGATAATTATCTTACGGTGATTGCGATAATTGGCCTTCGATGTGAGCCACGGGAAGACAACCGGCATAAACTTAGCCAACATTACACCAGCATGGCGTAGATGGTTGATGTATTTGCGCGGCAGCGACCACGAGCCCACATCGTCGTATAGCAAGCGTACTTCGAGGCCTTGCCGTGCTTTTTCGCACAAGATTTCGGCGATTTCGTTGCCCAGGGTGTCGGCCTCGATGATATAATATTCGAGGTGGATCGAGCGTTTCGCTCGGCGCAGGGCCTCTTTTATGGCGTTAAAAGTGTTGGTCCCATTATGCAGAATTTCGATCGAATTGCCAACCGTGAGCAGGCTTTTGGAGTTGCTAAGCAGCAGTTTTATTATATCGCTATGGTTTTGTATTTGTGGTGATTGCCAATCGTCGATGCGCCCGATTTGTTTGTCGGACATGATTTCTATCTGTCGTAAGTCTTTGATTTCTTTGTGATTGAATAGTTTTTGTTTGCGATAATTTTGTCCAAAAAAAATAAAAAGCACAATTCCTATTCCGGGCATAAGCACAAGAACGGCGATCCACGAAATAGCGCGCACAGGGTCGCGTCGTTCAAAGAGCACCGTGTAAACAGTTGCCACTATGAGTGCCAAATAAAGCAGCGCCGAGAGCCATAGTGTATAGTCCCAAATATTCATTTCTCAATCAATTTTGTAAACAAAGATAGGAAATAAAGATCGAAAAAAGAAGTTAAAAGAGTTTGTTTGTTCAAAAATTCTTAGCTACATTTGTGTTGATTATGTTTTTGACTAAAATTATAAAATCAATATGAATACAGAAATTCAAGATGTTGTTATTCGTTTTTCGGGTGACTCCGGTGATGGAATGCAGCTCACAGGTACGCTTTTTAGTGACACGTCGGCTTTGATGGGTAATTCGATTTCGACTTTTCCTGACTATCCTGCCGAGATTCGGGCTCCTCAGGGCACTGTTTCGGGTGTTTCGGGTTTTCAGGTGCACGTGGGTAGCGCTGCGGTGATCAATCCGGGTGATTTTTGCGATGTGCTGGTGGTGATGAATCCGGCCGCATTGAAAGCCAATCACCAATGGCTCAAAAAAGGAGCAACAATTATTTGTGATGCCGATTGTTTCGACGAAAAAAGTGTGGCTCGTGCAGGCTTTAAGACTCTTGATCCTTTTGCCGAATTAACGTTGCAAGACTATAATATAGTGATGGCTCCAATCGAGAGTATGACTCGTGATGCGTTGGTGGATAGCGGTTTGGACGCCAAAAGCATTGTTAAGTGCAAAAACATGTTGGCTCTTGGTATTTGTTACTATATGTTCGATCGTACAACCGAGCATACGTTTGCATATTTGGAGAAGAAATTTGCACGCAAACCTTCTGTTGCCGCCGCCAATATCGCAGCGATCAAAGCGGGTATGAATTTTGCGGCCAACACTCACCAATTCGCCAATACATATACGATTCCAAAGTCTAAATTGCCCAAGGGACGTTATCGCTCAATTTCGGGTAATCAGGCCGCAGCGTGGGGTTTAATGGCTGCTTCCGAAAAATCCGGCAGGCCGCTTTTTTGTGGTTCCTACCCTATTACGCCGGCCACAGCTATTCTGGAAGAGTTGGCCAAGCGCAAGGATCTGGGGGTCAAAACCCTGCAAGCCGAAGACGAGATTGCGGGTATTTGCACCTCCATTGGTGCTGCCTTTGCGGGTAATTTTGCCGTCACAACCACTTCGGGGCCAGGCCTGTCGCTCAAATCCGAAGCGTTGGGTTTGGCTGTAATGACCGAGTTGCCGCTGGTTGTAATTGACGTACAAAGGGGTGGCCCTTCGACCGGCCTGCCAACAAAGACCGAACAATCGGACTTAAATCAAGCTCTCTGGGGGCGTAATGGTGAATGTCCGATGGTGGTGATGTGCTCTACAACTCCTTCCGGCTGTTTTTTGAGCGCCTTTACCGCCGGCAAAATTGCGATGGAGAGCATGACTCCTGTGTTGTTGCTCAATGATGGTTTTATTGCCAATGGGACAGAGCCTTGGCGTATCCCTTCGATGGCCGACCTGCCGGAGATTCACCCGCCGATTGTCACCGAAGTGCCCGAGGGCGGTTATCTGCCTTATGCGCGCGACGAGAAACGTTTGGCGCGCGGTTGGGCACTGCCCGGCACCGTTGGTTTGGAACACCGCGTGGGAGGATTGGAGAAAGACTTTTTGAAAGGTTCTCTCTCTCATGATCCGCTCAACCACCAACGTATGGTGGATATTCGGGCGGCCAAGGTAGCTCGCGTGGCCGATTTTATTCCCGCACAAGAAGTCTATGGCGACAAGAAAGGCGACCTTTTGGTTGTTGGTTGGGGTGGAACATTCGGCAATTTGCGTTCGACAGTTGACCTAATGCGCGCCCAAGGGTTGAGCGTGTCGCATTGTCACTTCGAGATGATCAATCCACTGCCTCACGGAGTGGCGAAAATATTTAAGAATTTCAAGAAAATTGTGGTCTGCGAACTAAATATGGGGCAGTTTGCCGGCTATTTGCGTATGAATTTCCCCGAATTTGAATACTTGCAAGTCAATAAAGTGCAGGGTCTGCCTTTCACAACGGTGGAACTGCGTAACCGATTTAACGAACTGTTAGAAAAATAGTTATGAAATATACAGCACAAGATTTTAGATCCGATCAAGAGGTTAAATGGTGTCCGGGTTGTGGCGATCACGCCATTTTGAGCGCCGTTAGTCGAGCCTTGCCCGAGGTGGCCGAAGCGCTCAATTACACTCACCAACGCTTTACGGTGGTGAGCGGTATTGGTTGTTCGAGCCGCTTTCCGTATTACGTCCAAACGTATGGTTTCCACGGTATTCACGGTCGTGCGGCAGCCATCGCCACGGGGGTCAAGGTGGCCAATCCTACACTATCGGTGTGGCAGGCAACCGGTGATGGCGATTCATTAGCCATTGGTGGCAACCACTTTATTCACGCCATACGCCGTAATATTGACATCAATATTATGTTGTTCAACAATCAGATTTACGGACTGACCAAGGGGCAATATTCGCCAACCTCGCCCTTGGGCAAGGTGACAAAAACCTCGCCCTACGGCACTGTGGAGCACCCTTTTTTGCCGGGAGAATTGGTGTTGGGGGCGCGCGGAACTTTCTTTGCACGTTCGATCGATGTGGACGTTAATTTGACCAAAGATTGTCTGGTGGCTTCCGCCAAACACGATGGCACGTCGGTGACCGAAATCATGCAGAACTGCGTGATTTTCAACGATCGAGCTTTCGATATGTTCAGCAAAAAAGAGCAGCGCGAAGAGAGTTGCATCTATTTGCATCATGGTCAACCGATGCTTTTTGGCAAGAACATGGACAAAGGCTTGGTGCTCGACGGTTTGGGGCTCAAAGTGGTGAAAGTAGGCGAAGGCGGAGTGCACGTGAGCGAAGTGCTGGTGCACAATGCGGCTCAAAAAGATCCGGGTGTGCACATGATGCTTGTCAACATGAAATATCCCGACATGCCGGTAGCGCTTGGCGTGATTCGCGACGTGAAAGATCAAACCTATGACGACTGTGTGCGCGACCAATTGATTGAGGTCAGGGCGCATGCCAATATTTTCAACATGGACGGCTTGCTCAACAGCGGCGAGACTTGGCAAGTGGAATAGTTCGGTGATAGGCGTGATAATGATGCAGGAAAATTGAAAAAACTCGGTTGTTTATTTATATTGATTGTAATTGCTGTTGTTATGTGTGCCACTAACCCCAGCCAGGAGCAACATATAGATAACGCATATCGAATACTCAAAGAGAGGCATTTGGACGATCTTGGCATCAATGCCGATTACTTGACCATTGGACAGGGATTGCTGGGCAAAGAACAGATGGATAATTTGCTCAAAAAGTTTATTTCACGCGATAATTACTACCTTTTTTCGCTTACCAAAATCGACCTTGGCGACAAAACTCGCACCGTTGGTATTGGCTTGCTGGGCCATATTTTTACGATCGATGATTTATAGAAAAGCTAAACAAATAGCCGTATTTATGTGGCCTACCAATAAGTTTGTTTTGGGGAGGAAAAGTGATAATGCAACGAAAGAAACTTCATGCCGTTTTTTTTAGTTCACAAATAATAAAAGATGTTTGATTTCCTTGATTTTAGAGTGCTCGATGCGATCGATATTTTTGTCGTGGCCTTGCTCTTGTGGCAAATATACAAGGCGATACGAGGCACGGCAGCGATGTCGATTTTTGCAGGGATTTTTCTTTTATATTTGGTGTGGATCGTGGTGCGAATGTTGGGCATGGGGTTGCTCTCTTTGTTGCTGGGTCAAGTCATTGGCGTTGGTGCGCTCGCTCTGTTGATCGTTTTCCAGCAAGAGGTCAGGCGTTATTTGTTGATGATTGGTAACAAATGGGCCACGCGTCGAGGGACAATTTTCAGTCGTTTTCTCATGCCGCACTCATCTTCCATCAAGCGCGATTTGGTAGAAGAAGTGGCGGCGGCTTGTGTGTCGATGGCCTCGACACGTACCGGAGCGTTGATCGTTTTCACCCGGCTGACCGATATGAGCGTCTTTGCCGCCACGGGCGATCGAATTGATGCGGTAGTATCTCGCCGTTTGATCGAAAATATATTTTTCAAAAATGCACCTCTGCACGATGGCGCATTGATCATTAGCGATGGGCGTATTGCGGCCGCTCGGTGTATCTTGCCAACGTCTGACAATCCCAACATTCCGGCCCACCTTGGCTTGCGTCACCGAGCGGCTGTGGGGCTCTCCGAACATAGCGATTCGGTGGTGCTTGTGGTGTCCGAAGAACGCGGCATGGTGTCCATGGTGGTGGGCGGAAATATTCGCCCGGTGAGCGCTAGTGAAAATTTAGGAGCAATTCTTGCCACGGAATTAGCTAAAAACTAAGAATTTTGTTACCTTTGTAGTCATACATATATAATAAGCCCCGAAATTCGCAACTTGACAATATCCAAAAACGAAATAAAATAATTTAATAATTCTATATAAAAAAATGGCAAAAAAATTCATTACCTGTGACGGTAACTATGCAGCTGCACATATCGCATATATGTTCAGTGAAGTATCGGCCATCTACCCTATCACCCCTAGCTCGACAATGGCCGAGTATGTGGACGAATGGGCAGCGGCCGGCAAAAAAAATATCTTTGGCGAAACAGTCAAAGTAGTAGAAATGCAAAGCGAAGCAGGAGCTGCGGGTGCAGTGCACGGAGCATTGCAAGCAGGCGCATTGACCACAACATACACCGCATCGCAGGGTCTGTTGCTCATGATCCCGAACATGTATAAACTCGCCGGCGAATTGTTGCCAGCCGTTTTCCACGTTTCGGCACGTGCTCTGGCCGCTCAGTCGTTGGCAATCTTTGGCGACCACCAAGATGTGATGGCCGTTCGTCAGACCGGCTTTGCTATGTTGGCTTCGGGTTCGGTGCAAGAAGTGATGGATCTGAGCGCGGTGTCGCACTTGGCTGCTATCGCCTCACGCGTACCTTTTGTTAACTTTTTTGACGGTTTCCGCACATCGCACGAAATTCAAAAAATCGAAGAGTTTGATACCACAGAACTCAAAGCTTTGGTCGACCAAAAAGCATTGTCGGAATTTCGCGCTAGGGCTTTGAATCCGGATGCTCCGCAAACTCGCGGAACGGCTCAAAATCCGGACATTTATTTCCAAACTCGCGAAGCGGCCAATAAATTCTATGCAGCCGTGCCTGACGTTGTGGCCGACTATATGGCCAAAATCAGCAAAATCACAGGACGTGAGTACAAACCATTCACATATTACGGAGCGGCGGACGCTGAAAATATCATAGTGGCCATGGGCTCGGTGACCGAAACGATCAAAGAAGTGATCGATTTGCGCGTGGCTAAGGGCGAAAAAATCGGCCTGCTGAGCGTTCACTTGTATCGTCCATTCTCGGCCAAATACTTTATGAATGTGCTCCCTCGTTCGGTCAAGCGCATCTGCGTGTTGGATCGTACCAAAGAGCCCGGAGCGGCTGGCGATCCTTTGTTCCTAGACGTAAAAGAGATGTTCTACAACCAAAACGTACGCCCAATGATTATTGGCGGTCGCTATGGTTTGTCGAGCAAAGATACCACTCCTTCGGTTGTGGCTGCGGTCTACGACAATCTGGCAATGAAAGAACCAAAAGATCACTTTGTGGTTGGTATTGTGGACGACGTGACCTTCACTTCGCTGCCCGTTGGTGCTGAATTTCCAGCCGGAGCGGCTGGTACTTTCGAGGCACGTTTCATTGGCCTTGGAGCCGATGGTACGGTGGGTGCCAACAAAAACTCGATCAAAATTATCGGTAATTCGACCAATAAATATTGCCAAGCATACTTCTCGTACGACTCTAAAAAATCGGGAGGCTACACCTCTTCGCACTTGCGCTTTGGCGACAAACCAATTCGCTCGACATATTTGGTCAATACCCCTGATTTCGTAGCGTGTCACGTGCCATCATACCTCCAAAAATATGACCTGCTGAAAGGACTCAAAGATGGAGGAACGTTCCTTTTGAACTCGATTTGGAGCAAAGACGAAGTGGTGAACCACTTGCCCGACACAATGAAAAAATATATGGCAGAACACCATATTAATTTCTATCAAATCAACGCCACCAAAATTGCAACCGAAATAGGACTGGGCAATCGCACCAATACCATCATGCAGGCTGCATTCTTTAAGCTGGCCGCCGTCATTCCTTACGACATGGCTGTGGAAGAGATGAAAAAAGCGATCTATAAATCGTATGGCAAAAAAGGCGAAAACATTGTCAACATGAACTACAAGGCAGTAGACGCTGGTTCGGCTGTCGAAAAAATCGAAGTCGATCCTTCGTGGGCCAAGTTGACAATCAAACCAATGATGCACGATGCTTCGCGTCCTGAGTTTATTGCCAAAATCGTCGATCCGATCAACTCTTTGGAGGGCGATTCGTTGACCGTTGCAGCTTTCAATGGTCGCGAAGATGGTACTTGGGAAAATGGCACAGCGGCTTACGAAAAACGCGGCATTGCAGCCAATATTCCATCGTGGGTAGCCGATAATTGTATTCAGTGTAACCAATGTGCCTATGTTTGCCCTCACGCAGCCATTCGCCCATTCTTGGCCACCGATGATCAGGCAGCAGCCGCTCCGGCAGGAACTCCTTTTGTTCAAGGTAATGGCGCGCTCAAAGATTATAAATTCAAGATCCAAGTTTCACCACTCGATTGTACGGGTTGTGGCAATTGCGCACAAGTTTGTCCGGCGCCAAACAAAGCACTGGAAATGACATCGCTCGAAAGCATGTTGCCAATCGAAGAACCTCGTTGGGAATATCTACACAACAAAGTGGGCTACAAATCGACAGTTGTCGACAAGACTAAATCGGTCAAAAACTTGCAATTCGCTCAACCGTTATTTGAATTTTCGGGTGCATGCGCAGGTTGTGGCGAAACTCCATACATCAAAACGATCACTCAACTCTTTGGCGATCGTATGGTGATTGCCAATGCCACGGGTTGCTCGTCGATCTATGGCGGTTCGGCCCCATCAACTCCATATTGCAAAAATGCAGAAGGACATGGGCCGGCTTGGGCCAATTCGCTCTTTGAAGACAATGCCGAATTTGGCTTGGGTCTTCACACGGGTAGCGAAAAATTGCGCGATCGATTGGTCATCATAATGCGTGAAGCGATTGCTCAATGTAGCTGTTGCTCGGCAGAATTGAAAGCCGTAATGCAAGAATGGATTGACACCAAAGAAGTTACATCAACCTCACGCGAGGTGTCGGCCAAATTAATCAAGCTAGCCTCGGCGTGCGATTGCAAATATTGCAAAGAGATAATCGAGCTCAAACAATATCTAGTGAAACGTTCGCAATGGATTTTCGGTGGTGACGGTTGGGCTTACGACATCGGATACGGTGGTTTGGATCACGTGATCGCTTCGGGCGAAAATGTAAATATTTTGGTGATGGATACCGAAGTTTACTCCAACACTGGCGGTCAATCATCGAAGGCTACTCCTATTGGTGCGGTTGCCAAATTTGCTTCGGCAGGTAAACGTGTTCGCAAGAAAGACCTTGGAGCCATGGCTATGACCTACGGTTATGTTTACGTTGCCCAAGTGGCAATGGGAGCTAGCCAGAATCAATATCTGCAAGCAATCAAAGAAGCCGAAGCATTCGATGGTCCATCGCTTATTATTGCTTACGCGCCTTGTATCAATCACGGTATTAAGGGTGGCATGGGCGTTTCGCAACTCACAGAGAAAAAGGCTGTTGAGTGTGGTTATTGGCATCTGTGGCGCTTTAATCCAGCGTTGGAAGAGGCAGGTAAAAATCCATTTACGATGGATAGCAAGGAACCTGATTGGAGCAACTTCCAAGATTTCTTGGGTAATGAAGTGCGTTACACTTCGTTGTTGAAGCTCTATCCGGAAGAGGGCAAGCAGTTGTTTGTGGCTAGTGAGACGAACGCTAAGTGGCGTTATAACACATATATTCAGCGTGCATCGTTGGTATACTAGTTTGTAGCTTACAAGCATTTCAAAAAAGGGTTGACACTTTTGGTGTCAACCCTTTTTTTTGTGTGTGGTGGTGAGGCGCTTGTGCCAAGCTATAGCCGGTTCAGAAAAACGC
>JAVWYC010000057.1:0-10430 GCA_036661755.1 Mucinivorans sp.
TAGTACAAACTAAAAAGATAGAACAAACTAAAAAAAACAGAGCGGTTTGCGAAAAATCGCCTTGTGGGCGACTCGACCCAAACAATCACTGCTTCTGATAAACACGCACGTAATCAATCCACATGCTCACCGGCAACTTAGACTCATCAACCTCGCCCACCCAAGTCTTGGGGCCGCCCAACTGCTGATCTATCAAAATGTAAAAGGGAACAGTAAATGGCCACTGCCCCTTCTTGTCGGTTTTGATCTTGGGGTACGAGAATGTAGACACACCATTGATCGAAAAAATAATCTCGTCGGGTGTCCACTCCACGCCATAAATATTATACTGCTCGCGATCAATCTTACCCGTGCCTCCATGTTTCGGATTATTCTTGATGCCAAGCTTCACGGTGTAGTATGAATGTACGGTCTGATAGACAAAGTCATCGAAATTCAAATGCTCCATAATATCGATCTCGCCATCGTTGGGCCACACACGGTTGGTTTTGTTGGGCAAAAGCCAAAAAGCCGGCCACGCACCTTTGAGCGAAGCTAAACGCGCACGAATTTCAATCTTACCATAGAGAAAAGCAAATTTATCTTTGCTATACAATCCTCCCGTCAGGTATCGAACCGTGTCTGTCGAACGATCGGGATTCAAGATGCCGTGCATAGCCACCTTGCCATCGGCTACCTCCACCAGATCGGCACGCGGACTCATATATCGATCCCAATGCGAAAGCCCACGAGGAATGCGACTCCATTTTGAGGCGTCGAACTGCGAACCGTCAAAATCATCGCTCCATATTAATCGATACTCCTTTTTGTCGACATTTTGTGCTACGCTACAAGCCGCCATTAGGCCCAAAAACAACATAAATGTGATCTTTTTCATTATTTTATTTTTAAGGGATTTTGTATCTTTATTTTCGGGGGAAAAAGTCTACAACGCCTCGATCACGCGTTCTAATTCCACTAAGCGCGAGCCTTTGATCAGCACCACGTGAGCTGAAATTGGGTGATCTGATATCCAGTTTTTCAACTCTTGGACAGTGTCGAAATGTAGGTGAGCTTTAGCGCTATCGATCACATAATTTTCGCCCACAAAATAGAGTTCATCACACCACGAGGCCATTTCGATCACCGCGCGATGTTCCGCCGCCGAATATTCGCCAAGTTCGCGCATTTGCCCCAAAATCATAGCCTTTGGTTTATCGGACTTTAAGATCGCAAATTCGCTAATGGCAGCGGCCATTGAGCTTGGATTGGCATTGTAGCAATCCACCACCAAGGTATTGCCACGCTCGGTAAGCGCAATTTCGGAACGATTGTTACGCGGCACGTAAGAGTAAACAGCGTCGATCGCTTGCGCACAATTCACGCCCATAAACTCGGCTACCTTGATGGCGGCCACTGCATTGAGGATGTTATATTGCCCAAAGAGCGACAAGGAGTTAAATCCGTTTTGTGATAGGCGTGGGATATTCGATGTGTAGTAGGGCACTGCTCGGAGCCCCTCTCTTTCGTCGATCATTGATTGAAGTGTTTCGTCGTCGGCATTGTAGATAGCAGTGCCCGACGTGTCACGCAAATAGTCATAGAGCTCGCCCTTGCCGCGGCGCACACCATCGGGGCCTGCGAATCCATCGAGGTGAGCCCTGCCGATGTTGGTGATGAGCCCTACATTGGGGCGTGCAATGCCACAAAGAGCATCGATTTCGCCGCCGTGGTTGGCTCCCATTTCCACAATGCCCACTTGGGTATGGCGCGTAAAGGAGAGCACCGTGAGCGGCACTCCGATATGGTTATTCAGATTGCCCAGGGTATACCCTACGTTGAATTTCACGCCAAGAGCCAGGCGCAAAAACTCTTTGGTGGTTGTCTTGCCATTGCTCCCCGTGAGCGCCACAATGGGAATGCCCAATGTGCGACGGTGATGAACGGCCAAGCATTGCAGAGCGACCAACGAATTTTCGACCACCAAATATTGATCCGAACCATCGGCCACCGAGGGGTTGTCTACCACCGCCATCACAGCCCCCTTGGCCAGCGCCTTGGCCGCATATTGATTGCCGTCGAAATTTTCGCCCCCAAGAGCGAAAAAGATACTGCCGGGCACGGTGTGACGCGAATCGGTTGATATTTTGCCCTGACAGAGTTCAAAAACTTGATATAAATGAGCCAAACTCTCTGCCCCCAGTCCTTGTTGTTGCCCTATGTCATTGATTTGATAAAGCCCCATAGTAAATTATACTAAATATATTTTTCGCCAAATTTTATTTTTACATCGTCCACAAAATTGCGTATGCTTTGCTCTTGTGCTATGCGCGCGATGAGCAGCACATCGCCTTTGTCTACAACCAGATAGCCGTCCAAACCCTCCACCACGGCCACCTTGCCTTTGTCGATCGAGATGATTGAATTTTGAGTGTTATATAGTTGTACATTGTCGTTGATTACCACATTGCCCGTTGCGTCTTTTTCGGCATTTTGGTAGAGCGAGCCCCATGTGCCGATGTCGCTCCAACCAAAGTCGCCGGCACGAACAAAAACTTTGTCCGATTTTTCCATCACGCCATAGTCGATCGAAATATTTTCGCATTCGGGATACAGAGCATCGATAAAGGCTTGTTCGTCGGGTGTGTCGTAAAGGTGGTTGCCGCTGGCGAAGTTGCGCGCAATTTGTGGTAGATGAGCCTCGAAAGCCGATCGAATACCATCGAGCGACCAAATAAAAATACCACTATTCCACAAAAAATCACCACTTGCGATAAACGCTTGGGCTAGTTCTGCGTTGGGTTTTTCGGTGAAAGTTTTCACTTTGTGGATTTGACCCTGTTGAGCCTCTTGGTCGAACTGAATATAGCCATATCCGGTTTCGGCACGCGAGGGGTGAATGCCAATGGTGAGCAAATTTTGATTCCCGGCCACAAAATCAAAGCCCGAGCGGATCACTTTTTGAAATTCATTGCCGTCGAGCACCAAGTGGTCGGCCGGGGTGACCACGATATTGGCCTGCGATGTACGTTTGGCGATGCGATAGGTGGCGTAAGCGATGCAGGGTGCGGTGTTTCGTCGCAAGGGTTCGCACAGCACTTGGTCGGCCGAAAGCTCGGGCAGGTGTTCGAGCACCAGATCTTTATAGAGTTGCGAAGTGACAACAAAAAAATTCTCGGGCGGCACCAATTCTGCAAAGCGATCGTAGGTGGCGCGTATGAAGCTACGCCCGGTGCCCATTACGTCGATAAATTGTTTGGGCAGCGAACTTTTGCTCAGTGGCCAAAATCGAGAGCCTACCCCCCCCGCCATTATTACACAATAATTATTTTTATTCACAGATTCAGTCATTTTCTTAATTCGTCTATTAATATACAAATATATAAAAATTTTACTATTTTTGGATCATAAAGATAAGAATAAATAAATAAAGCCACATTCGACCTGCGGGGCAAGTGTTGATTGCGACCGTTTTCGTTTTGTGATCATCCCGGGGTGGGGTGTTTCTTGGGCGATGATATTCCGATAGGAAAGCGGGCCGCCGCCCCGAGCCGCACCATGCCGCCCCCATGCCACACCCCGGCTACACTCAAGACAAGGAGGCCAAAGAGAGGTGATGCGAATTTTAGATGGAATATCTTTTGATTTATTCATTTTTTTGAGCTACTTTTGCATAATTGGAGTTATTGGGAGGTGGCTGGGTGGATAGAAACCCTAAATATTTTGTATGTGACTAATTAGTAACTCATTACAAGACTTGGCGGGGCTGCTGGTCTTGACAAAAAAACGACGCGCATATCTTTTTTATTATATTCGTTATACAAAAATAGAATAAATTTTATGATCAGACTCATCAGAGAAATAGGGGAGTATACGTCATTGATGCTCAAGGTGTTAACTCGCCCGCAGAAGCGTTCGATATTCCTTAAACGTACGCTCAACGAAATGGATGCAATCGGATTGCAGACCATTGGCATTGTGGTTGTGCTGTCGCTTTTTATGGGCATGGCTGTTGTGATTCAGATGGTCAACAACTTCGAGAACCCGATTTTGCCTCGTTATTTGATCGGTTACGGGGGGCGCGAAAGCATAGTGCTCGAATTTTCGTCGACTGTTTTGGCGTTGATTTTGGCGGGTAAGATCGGTTCTAATATCGCCTCGGAAATCGGCACCATGCGAATCACCGAACAGATCGATGGGCTGGAAATCATGGGTGTCAATTCGGCCAATTACTTGATATTGCCCAAGGTCGTAGCGGCGCTTTTTTTCTTTCCGCTGCTGACTTTGCTGAGCATGATGTGTGGTATTTTTGGCGGCTATTTGGTGGCGCTTTTCGGGGGGCTATTTCCTGCTTATGAATATGTGAACGGGATTCAGTTTGATTTTAACCCTTTTTATGTCACCTATTCGGTGATCAAGGCTTGTTTTTTTGGGGTGATCATCACCTCGGTTTCGGGCTACTATGGTTACTATGCGGCCGGCAATTCGCTCGAAGTGGGGCGTTCGTCTACTCGGGCGGTGGTGGTGAGTTCGGTGGTGATCTTGGTGTTCAACTTAATGTTAACTAATCTACTGCTAACCAAATGATAAGAGCAATTGATGTATGTAAATCTTTCGATGGACGTTTGGTGCTTGACAATATTACGGCCACTTTTGAACCCGGGAAAACCAACCTTATTATTGGGCGCAGCGGATCGGGTAAGACAGTCTTACTCAAATCATTGGTGGGGCTTTTGCAGATCGATTCGGGGCAGGTGCTCTATGACAAAGTGTGTTTCAACGAATCAAGTCTTTCTGTCAAACGATCTATTCGTCAGGAGTTGGGCATGATTTTTCAAGGTGGAGCGTTGCTCGACACGCTCACCGTAGAAGAAAACGTGCGCTTTCCGCTCGATTTTTTCACCAATATGACTTCTGGCGAAAAACGCAATCGGGTGCAGTTTTGTCTGGATCGGGTCGAACTTTTTGGGGTCAACAACCTCTATCCCTCGGAGCTGAGCGGCGGCATGATCAAACGTACGGCCATCGCACGCGCCATTGTGATGAATCCCAAATATCTGTTTTGTGACGAACCAAATTCGGGGCTCGATCCGTTGACTTCCGTGGTGATAGACAACCTAATACGCGATATTACGCGCGAATATAAGATCACAACAATTGTCAACACCCACGATATGAACTCGGTGATGGAAATTGGCGACACTGTGATTTTTATATATGAAGGTAAAAAATGGTGGAGCGGTTCGAGCGAAGATATTTTGACGGCCAAAAATCCGGAGCTCGAAGAGTTTGTCTTTGCATCGGCTATGGCCAAAAAAATCCGTAATTTGTAAGTACACGTATAGTCTTTTTTACAGAAATTTCCGGCCAATAATGGCGAGAAAAAAAAGTGTGAGAAAAATTATTAACCAAAAAACTCCCAAAAAATCAAAAAAATAATGAACGTAAAGACTATTTATAAAGGCGATCTTCGGACAGAAGCCACTCACTTGCAATCCAATACAACAATCACCACCGACGCGCCAACCGACAATCATGGGCGGGGAGAATCTTTCTCGCCAACCGATCTTCTGGCTACCGCTCTTGGCTCGTGTATGTTGACCATCATGGGCATCACCGCTCAAACTCACTCGATGGACATCGAAGGTACGGAACTTCACATCACCAAAATTATGGCCGCCGACCCTCGTCGAGTTGGCGAAATTGTGGTGGAATTTAATTTCCCCAAGAAAGGCTATAGCGACAAAGAACAGAAAATGCTCCGCGCAGCCGCTCTTACATGCCCTGTGGCACAATCGTTAAGCGAAAAATTGGTGCAAACCATTATCTTTAACTTCTAAGTTTAGGGCGAGTGGCTCGCTGGCGGGGCGGGCGGGCGGATTCACTCTGTGGAACTTCCCCGAAATGGGGGGGGTGATTTTTCGGTATCGAACTACTAAAATGCTGATTAACAAGAAGTAACCCTCGCCTTTTATGCCTTTCGTCTCTTGAAAATAGAGGCTCTTCACACAAAAATATCACTAAAAATCATGAAAAAAATACTCCTTATAACTTTTTTGGCCCTGACTACTCTTGTTGGCTTTGCTCAAAGCAACATAAGGCTCTCTTTCAACGCAATGCGCCTATCGGAAGACGCCGGCAAAACATGGAGCCAAGAGTTGGCCATGAAAGGAACGCTGCTCTTGCAAAGCAAAACCATCACGCTCACCATTGGCGACGATGGGCAAAAATATCAAATCGTCAATCACTCAAAAACTGACGACACACAATCTTACGTATGTAAAAATTCCGACAACGAAGATCTTACAATCACCTATAACGCCAAAGAAAAACGCGCCCTAATGACCACAGCGTCAAGCATGTCGAGCTTTTCGATAACCAAAGAAGCGCAAGAATAATTGTATGAAAAAAACGACACTCCTCCTCTTTTTTCTTTGGTTGAACCTAAATGCCTTGGCCACTGTGCCTGCCGGCGAACTAGACACCATAAGCACCTATAACATCGATCAGGTGACCATTCGTTCCAACGCCAAAGAGACCCAACGTATCGGGCAACTTCCCTCGGCCACTTCGTCCATTGGTGCTAGTGTGATTGCTGCCCGTGGGCTAGATCGGGTGAAGAGCCTGAGCTCGATGGTGCCTAACCTTTTCATTGCCGACTATGGCTCGCCACTCACCACACCTATATATATACGAGGCGTTGGCACTCGTGGTTCGGGGCAGAGCGTTGGTATTTATATAGACAATGTGCCCTTGATGGACAAAAGTACGTTCGACATCGAAATGCTCGACCTTCGCTCGATTGGCGTTTTGCGCGGCCCGCAAGGTACGCTTTATGGTCGCAACGCGATGGGGGGGGTGATCAATATCTACACCCTGTCGCCGTTCGATTTCCAGGGGACAAAAATCAAAATGACGGCCGCCTCGCACGACAATTATTCGGCCTCGGCTTCACACTACATGAAGCTCAGTGGCCGTGTGGGCCTCTCTGTGGGGGGCTATTTTAGCCATGCCGGGGGCTATTTCACCAATCAATATACGGGGCAAAAAGTCGATCGTCGCCAAGATGCGGGCGCAAGAGTGAAACTGGATTGGAAGATTTCTGACCTTTGGCGCGCCGGACTGAAAGCATCATACGATTGGACCGATGGCGGCGCTTTTGCCTATGGCCTGTATGACAAAGCGACGGGCGATGTGGCGCCTGTAAATTACAATGACAAAGGCCGTTATGCTCGCCAAACGTCGAACAATTCGCTCAATTTTCAGTACAAAGATCAAAATGTGATGTTCACCTCCACCACTTCATATCAATGGCTCAACGACGATATGTATATGGATCAAGACTTTACGGCCGAACCGATCTTCACAATCAATCAACGTCAAAATCTGAACGCGGTGACCCAAGAATTTGCCGTGCGCAGTGTGTGGAACAAAAATTATCAGTGGAGTGTGGGCGCTTTTGGCTTTTATAATGATCTGAAAACGGTTGGCGATGTGGCCTTTGGCCCCGCGGGAGTTAAACAAGTGCTCCAAGTGCCATTCGACAAAATATCGGCCTCCAACCCACGAGCACCCAAAATCACGATCACCGATGCTACGATTCCTAACCCCGGGTTCTACAAAACACCAACTTGGGGCGTCGCTGTTTTCCATCAATCGACCTTCAATAATGCCTTTACCGAAGGACTCTCTTTCACCATCGGCTTGCGGCTCGACTACGAAAAACAATATCTGGACTACAATACCCAGATGGCTATGAATCTCAAAATATCGATGCCCGGCGTCGGGGGGCGTCCGCCGATGGAAATGCCATACAAACTCGACACAACGCTCCAAGGCAATCGGTCGCAAGGTTTTTTTGAATACCTGCCTCGCGTGTCGATCAAATACGAATGCACAGACGATATCTCTACCTGGATCACAGCCAGCAAAGGCCACCGAGCAGGCGGCTACAACGTGCAAATGTTCTCGGAAGTGAGCCAAAATGCGCTCAAAGCACAAGCCCCAATGGGCACAAAACCCAAACCAATCGACATCGATCAAACGGTTAGCTATGCTCCCGAAATCACGTGGAACTACGAAGCAGGCTTCCGCGCCAACCTCTTCAAAGGCGTGTGGACAGCCGAATTGGCAGTGTTTTATATGCAAATCAAAGATCTGCAACTCACCAAATTTATCGAGGGTGGCAGTGGACGAATACTCACCAACGCTGGGCGAGGACAGAGTTATGGCGTCGAATTTTCGTCGCACATCAACCCCGTGACAGGCCTCTTGATAGACGTCAACTATGGCTTCACAAATGCCACTTTCTTGGACTACAACGCGGGCGTGGGCAAAGATGGGGTGGAACTTAATTACGCCGGCAATGCCATTCCTTACACACCACGACACACTTTTTCGGTGGGGGCAATATACGATTGGCGATTGCCGGCTAGCTGGCTAGATGGTATCTCTTTCGCCGCCTCTTACGGTGGCGCCGGGCCGATCGAATGGACCGAAGCCGGCAATGTAACTCAAAAATTCTATGGACTGTTGGACGCCAAAATATCACTCGAAAAACATAACATACGCCTTGAATTGTGGGGGCGAAACTTGCTCAACACTCAATATGGAGCATTCTATTTCGAGAGCTTTGGCAAATCGTATTTGCAGGCTGGACGTCCATTGACTTTTGGCGCTAATTTGGTGCTAACGTTATAAAAAACAAGGAAGATGAAGAAACAAATCGTTACGTTTGCTCTTTTGTGTGCCACATTGGCTACCTCGGCGCAGTACAAAATGTCTACGGCCGAATATGTTGATCGATACAAGGCTATTGCAATCGAGAAGATGAATAATTATGGCATTCCTTCATCGATCACACTGGCGCAAGGCTTGCTCGAAAGTGGCAACGGAGGGTCGGAATTAGCCATCAAGGCCAACAATCACTTCGGCATAAAATGTGGTCGCAGTTGGACCGGCCCAAAGGTCTATCACGACGACGACGCCAAGAACGATTGCTTTCGTAAATATGGTTCGGTGGAGGAATCATATCGCGACCATTCGATTTTTTTGCGCGAAGGCAAACGCTATGCCTTCCTTTTTGATCTCGATAAGCGTGACTACGAAAGTTGGGCGCGTGGCCTCAAACAGGCTGGCTATGCTACCAACCCAATGTATGCCGAAATGTTGATCAACCTAATCAATCGCTACAAACTCTATCAATGGGACGTGGAGCAGGTGATGGGCGGCATATTTGGCTCCAAGATTTTCGTTGGCGAAGGCAATGCACCTCAACCCATGGCGCGCGTTGGCTTGATCTGGGGGCGGTGTAATGGAGTGCGTTATGTGGTGGCGCGCCAGGACGACAATTACGCGAGCTTGGCTCAAAAGCTGCATATGTCGCTCGAACGATTGCTCAAAATGAACGACCTGCGGCAAACACGGCCGTTAGAGAGTGGCGAAAGGGTGTTCATTCAACACAAAAAACCACGAAGCAAGATGCAAAATTCGCATATCGTGCTTCGTGGCGAGACTAGCTATTCTATCAGTCAAGATTTTGGGATCAAGCTACGTAACCTAAAACGAATGAACAAACAGCTACGCAAGTCGCCGCCTGTGGTTGGCTCTAATTTGAGGTTGAGCTAACACGCTCCCTCTTGGGGCAAGTCCTCAGGCGATCACTCCCGTAAAACATGAATCCATAAAATAAAACAGCATGAAATTCACAGCACTGTGCGATCAAATTTTCGAGCAAGTAATCACCACTTATCATGAGCAAGACGATGTTGATGCTCTGATGCCGACGCCTTATCCGAGCGGTTCGATAGAGATGTTGCTCTTTCACAAGAGTTGGATCGACACTGTGCAGTGGCATTTGGAGGATATTATTCGCGATCCGGCCATTGATCCGTGTCAGGCGTTGAAGATCAAACGACGTATAGATAGTTCCAATCAAGATCGCACGGATAAGGTGGAGTTTTTGGATAATTATTTTTTAGATAAGTACAAGGATGTTGTTCTTTTGAGTGATGCTACAATCAATAGTGAGACGATTGCTTGGGCTGTGGATCGTTTGTCGATTTTGGCTCTCAAAACGTTTCACATGGGGTTAGAGGCTACTCGTTCCGGTGCTAGTGTTGTGCAGCGTGAGTTGTGTGCTGTGAAGTTGGGGGTTTTAGTGGAGCAGCATCATGATTTAGTGGCGGCGATTGAGACTTTGTTGGTTGACATTGAGTCGGGTCGTAAGTTTATCAAGACATACAAGCAGATGAAGATGTATAATGATCCGTTGTTGAATCCTGTATTGTATAAGGGTTAGTTTTTTGGTTATTGTGTTGAATAGATCAAAGGACATAAAATAATATTTCCGAGAGCTAGTTCAGCAGAACGTAGTTTCCAAGAGCAATTAAGAAAAACGAAGTTTTTCGCCAAAAAGTTTTGGGTGACTTTTTCAAAAGTCACGATTCTAC
>JAVWYC010000058.1:0-10409 GCA_036661755.1 Mucinivorans sp.
ATGTGCAGGGGGTCCGGCGGGGTGCACAACACCCCCGGGATAGAGCAAACTAAAAAGCTAGAAAAGAAATAAAGCCAAGATAGAACAAACAAATAGTACAAACTAAAAAAGATAGAGCGGTTTGTGAGAGGCAAGCTCGCGCAGCTCGCGCGCAAAAAACCTCTCGGCGTGCAACCGCGCTATCTTGGGCACGCCTGCCCCGAACCCTCAACAACCACTAACTCAACCGCTCCGTACACTCACTACGACTACAAGCACTCAACTCCGCACGCCGACGCAACGCAATTTGTTCGATCAAATCAATCTCCAACTCCTTCGTCTGACGCATAAGCGACAAAATCTCATCACGCTTAGCATTAATTATATTCTGCAACTTTTCGACCTCACCCCACGCCTCTTGCAACTGAGCCGAAAGAAATTCAATGCTCTGACGATGAAGTGCAAATTCATCACTGCGACTACCCGTTTCGGCACTTGCCGCTGCCGCCGCTTCGCGCCTTCGCTTGGAGGAGTAAAAAAGCAACATGCCAATCAAACTCCCACCAAGCACCAAATTCAACACCAACGAAACTAGCTCCATGGATTGATGAAAATTTGTGAGTATAATCGCGAGGGAACATACGACGGAAAAAGCGCCGTGTTGCGTTCGATATATCGCACAGCCTTGGCCAGCAATATATTTCCGTCGCCCAAGGCACGTGCGGCCAAGGTGCGCAATTCGAGCGAGGTGGCAGGGCGAAAAGCCTCGTCGACAGATGTATGTTTTCCCCTGCTGGCCTGCACCTGTTGCTCGGTGTCGGACTTTGTGGTGGAGTCTTTGCCGTCGCTTTTGAGTGATGCTGTTTTATCGAGCGCATCGCTCGCGTCGATCACCGTTGTTTCACTCTCTTTGCTGTTGGTTTCCACAATATCGGGGAATGGGACTGCATGCGAACTATCGATAGAGAGTGAGCCCACCGTTTTGTTGGTTTTTGTTGTCGTTTCGATGTCTGATGTTTGATCCAAGCGTGTGGAGGTAACCATGGTTTGCCCATTGATTGTGGTGTCGTTGGTTAGGTCTTCTTCGGTATTTTGCATACCGGTAGACGAACTGTAGACCAGCGCTCCTTTGTCGCCAACGGCGATGGCCAGTTCCTCGATCATGCCGTAGCGTACAAAGCATGCCAGGGCAGGTTTGATGTAATTGGTCACCAAGTCGGGGTGTTGTCCTTCTGTCATTTCGTCGAACAGGGCCTCGCCCACCCTGGGTCGCAGGAAGTGTTCTTGGGCGATGTCTATTTTCAGTGATCGGATCGAAGAAGGTGATATTGTTTCGCGCGCGGCGAAGGCGAGGTTCACAACCTCGCTAGCAGTGATAAGTAACATAATTTGTTTTTTATTTTTATAGATTAGCCAAAAAGCACGCCTGAGAGTTAGCTTGCGGATCGTAGTCCAAGCCGTCGGCCTTGCGCGCTTCCCACACATACATGTAGGCAGGTTTGGCGTCAAAGGGCGGCAGGTTGATAAATTCGAGCGACGATGAGTCGATCTGAAAGACCGAGTTTAGGATTTTGCGTATTGGTTCCATCAGTTCTTGTTGTTCGGTGCGTATCACTGTTGACAGGGCGATATCGTATTCGTTGCGCACCCTGTCGGCCGAAAATCCCGACACATATTCCAAACCACTGAGCGTACGAAACCACGAATGAGCCACAATAATATCGGTTGTCGATTGTTCGTGGAGTTCTCGCCAATCGCCATCAAAGGACGATGTAATGGGAACGAATTTGGTAGTGTCGTTGTCGGCGCCATTTTTCACCATAAACATCACTTGTCCGGGATTACCGGCGAATCGTTTTTCGGCTTGTATTGCTATTTGCGCCGCATCTTGTGGGCTATCCACATCGCCGTCGAGCACCATCACCCCCGAGGCTTGGAACGAGTTGTCGAGCCTAGTGATATTCCACCGATCGGTTTTGTGGGCTATTGCTATGGCGTCGAGTGCGGCCAAATATTTTGGCGAGCCATAATTTTCAAACATCGGTTCATAATCTTTGTAATGTATCATGGCGCGCAGAGTGCCGTCGGGGTGAGCTTCAAAGGTGGGATAGATGGATAGTTGCACCGATTCTTGGGCTTTGAAATGGCTCCAATCGTGGTGCATGATAATGTGTTTCTTGTCGCGCGCGAGCCGACAACGCGAGGCATCTTGGTGATAGAGCGATAGGCTCGGCGAATCGGCCACTCTCACCACTTCGATAAAGGCATTGCCCATCACGCATTTATCCATAGCCACGCATTGGATCACATTGCGCAGCGATTGGCCGAGTCCGTTGCAGTGTTGGGTGAAGGCTGTCAGCTGTTCTAGGTCGCTTTTGAATCCCCGACCCGATATGTAGTCGGCCTTGTCGATAATTATTCGTCGATGGGTCACCGAGCTTCTGCTGAGTGCCGTCAGTGCTATGGGCAGCATATTGTCTTGCCCCCAGCGCCACACTTCCAGCGGGCTTTTGGTGGCCTTGGTTGCCGTGGTGAGGTAAGTGTCGATAGCTTTTTTCATAAATATATTTTTCATTGCTTCAAAGAATAAGAAGGGTGAGCGATTGTCACGTCCCCCACCCTTTTGGTTGATTACTAGATAATTACATCGGCCAACGAGACCACCATCAATTCCGGCATCAGGTAGTCGCATCCGGCCATAAAGATGGCGCGTTGACGATTTTCCAACTCATCGGGGTTATACCACATGGCCACTTCGGCGCCCGGGAAGTCGGACGTATTGACAGCCATTGCCAGATTGCGGCGATCGGTGAGTATGGCCACCGATTGCGGCAGGTCGGCGCACTGGCTCATATAGGTATCTACGGCGATGTCCACCACCGGAATGCCACGGAAATAGAGCGTATCGATGCCGTTGATTTTGGCAGCTCGCACCGAATCGAGGTTGCCACTGAGCAGTGATGATTCGTAATTTTCGTACACATCGCGTGTCACTAGGAGCACCAATTGTCCTTCGCCTTTCATCGATCGCAGTTCGGGATTACTTTTTTCGTAGATCGATTGGAATAGTTTTTCGGCATTGCCTACGGTGGTCATGTTGGTCATGGCCACTTTTTGGATTTGTTCGCCGCTTGGTGTGATCGAGCTGTCGGCGGCGATTTGTTTTATGAAGCCATCGAATGTGTTGAAGCCTGTTGCGCGTGTTGTGTTGCCCAGCCACATTGTGGCTCTAATGCTTTCGGCGATTGCTTTTTTGAACAATTCGGTTTCGGCCGCTTCGAGTTCCGTGCCGCTCAGGTCGGCCAGGTTGACTTCCGAACGTCCGACGATCAATTCATACACCATCGAGAAGTAGTCCGACGCGGCGTAGCTCATTTCGGCTTTCACGCGGCTCAGGTTGATTGTTTTTTGGTAGCGCGATGTTTCCACGCCTCCTGTCCAGCCTTTGGCGTAAGCTTTGAGCGTGTCGGGCGTACGTCGCCAGAAGTTTAGCGTTGTTGGCACCGGCATGTTGTACATCACCCTCACCCCCAAATCGATAGCCGAAGAGCCGGATAACATTGGGCGAAAGAAGGTTGAAGCAAGTTCTGCACCTGCATACTTTTTGGGATTTTCAATTACTTTTGACATTGTTTTTTGTTTTTTTGTTGATTAATAAAATGAGTTATCAACATCGTGTTGATAAATTGTTAATAAAGTTGATGATAAATACTATGTGCTTTCAGGGAAGTCACCCACACTTCGATTCTGTTTTTTTTGAGTTTGCTGCCTCAGTTATTCGGAGGTCTCTCTCTCTCTCGCTTAATCAGGTCGATAACTTCTAAAAAAAATTAATCTTTGAAATTTTCAGCATCTTGGTAATACGATTTTTTGTTACCGGTGAGCGTGATCGAGGCATTTTCTACCGTCGGATCTTCTTTGGGCATTGTTGCCGTTGGCGCCCCCTCCACCACAGCGAATACGGCGGGGGGTGGTGTCGAATTTTCGGGCGCGCCCTCTACGGGGCTATCTTGCCAGCCGTTGACTTCGCTCAACTTGCGCAAGAAATTGCGGATTCCGGTCACCGCATTTTTGATGGTCGATATTTTTTCGATCTCATCGGCCAAGCCGGCCTCAACCACTTGGCGCGGATCGAGCCATTCGCCTTGGCCGGCCTCGCGTGCCATGAGGGCCCTGAAACCATCGGCCGACCGTCCGGAGCGCGAGGCATAAATCTCGGCTATCTGTTCGTCCGTTTTTTCGAGCATCGCAGCAGCCGCTTGTGCGCCGAGGGCGTTGCCTTGGATTTGGGTCGACGAATTGTGGATCAAATAGAGCGCCGTGCTGGCCACATATCGTTTGCCGCGGCTTGCCGCTTGGGCAATAATTGTGGCGGCCGAGGCCACAAAGCCATAGCAATGCGTTTGGATTTGGATCTCTTTCAATTCGCACAGCGCGCCATGTATGAGCAGCGCATCTTGCACCGAGCCACCCATCGATCGGATATTGACCCTCAGTTCTTGCACTCCTTTTTCTACTATTTCAGATAGTATGGCTTGGAATTTTTCGTAACTCGCCGCCGCATTTTCTTCGCTCGGTTCTTCTTCTTGCCACTGAGCAGGCTCGCCTATTGTTCCGCGGATTTCGATTGTGGCCGCGGTGGGCGAAATGTTATTTACATTGATGTTCATAAGTTGTTAATAAAAGTGTTAATAAAAAGATGTTAATATTAAGGTCAAGAGAATGATATGGCGGTGATTTTTTTGACCGCCCGATCCACCTCTTTTTCCACTACTCCCGTTAGCGCATCGACCGCATCATCGTGAGCATTGGCGCGCCATGTGCGTCGAAAACCAAGCACCGCTTGACTAAAAGCAGGGAAACGCTCTCTCCAATCATGCGGCATCACCACCGAGCGCATCACTTGTGTTGCGTTGCTTATCACTCGCGCCTCTTTGTTTTGGCTTTGGTGGAATGTTTCTATTCGGCAATGCACCGTACGAGCGATCGAGCGCGCAAAGCCTCGCCCTCCGTTGTTACTCTCTACGTATGCCACTTGCGAATCGGCCAGCGTCAGAGCTCCGGCCACCAAACTTTCGGTCTCTTCCATCGCCAGATCACTATAGACCACATCTTGGACATATATTTTGCCCGACATTGCCCCCACCGCATAGCACACCGCACACAGAAAATCGCCACCCGTGTCGGCCGTGTCCACATAAGCGGCGCGGCGTGCTATGGGTTCTTCGATCACTTTATATGTAGCAAAGGATGAGTAGAGCAACCCTTCGACGCTCGACGGATTGCCTTGATAGAGTGCCTCGAATAGCTCCGGATCCAATCGTCGCCGTTCGTCGAGCAGCTCCACCGAGTGCCGATCGGGCCAAAGTGCCTGCCCCGGATTTCGCGGATCGTCCACGCTTGGTTCGCCTATTTTGATAGCCGGGAAGTTCACCACTCGCCACCGTTTAGGCTCTGTCTTGAGGATTTTCCCCATCAAATCATCTTCATGCCAACGGGTCGACACCACTATTTCTCGCGATTTGTTGTGCATTCGGGTGCGTACCACTGCGCAATACCACTGCCAAGTGTTCTCTCTCACCAGCGGCGATGCGGCCTCCATGGCATCTTTGTATAGGTCGTCCACAATCATCACATCGACACGATTGCCCGTGAGCGAACCTTCGCGCCCCACCAAGCGCAAGCCTCCGCTGTGCCCCACTATATCAAATTCATCGGCCGTGCGTTGCGCGGGAGCAGCCCCTTGGCTGCCCATGCCTTTAAGTTTTGTACCGGGGAAGATTTGTTGATACCGGCTACTTTCTATCAGTCGTTGCACACCCAGTCCGAAGCGCCTGGCTAGCGCAAAGCTGTACGAACCGATACAGATACGCAGTTGCGGATCGATGCCCAGCAGGTAGGCGGGCAGCAGCAGGCTCGCGCCGTGCGATTTGCCGTGTTGCGGCGGGACGCTCACCATCAGCTTATCGATCTTGGAGTGCGCAAAATCGGATAGTATTTGGTAATATTTTTGGTGAAAGGTGGTCATTTCTATATCTTTTTGTGTGGCTATGGCAAATGATTCGATGTCGCGTCGTGCGATTTCGCATTCGAGGGCTGTTTTTTTGATTCTCAGTTTTTGCTTTTTTATCATTATTCACTTAATTTAGGCGCCAAGGCCTGAATTTCTTGCAGCGCTTGTTTTGATAGTTTCGACAGATCGAGCAAAAATTCGGCTCCGGGTGTTTCGATGCCTATTGTTGGTGGTGTTTTTCCATCGAAGCCCATGATTTTCATTTTCAGTTCCAAGCATCTTTCCACTCCTTGCAGCGCTTTGAGGTCGGCTTCTTGTTTATATTGATCGGCGTATTTTTTTTGGAGCGTATCAATTTCGCTCACTAGGAGTTCAAAGGGTGATTTTTTCATCAAGTCTTTCGGGGCAAAAATCGGTAGACACTCGAATGCCGCGCTCGAAAGCGAGCATCAGATAGCCCATCGAGCCAATCCCTTGGCTCAGTGTGTAGTCCACGTTATAGAATAGAAATAGCGCTTGGCTGAATCCATCAATATCGATTTCCACCACTCCTTCGTCTTGTTCGTTGTCCACGATTTGCGTTATTAGCTCTTGGGCCAACGTGTCGTAGAAATCTGAGTTTAGATTTATCATTTTTTAGTTATTTTTGATTGTATATTTTGTATTTTCATCGTTAATTTTTACCTTTGCCATACCCACCTAATGATACTTTTATTCTTTTAATGATTTTTGCTGCTTTTCTGGGTACAAAGTTACTATCATTTAATGATATTAATATCATTTACAGATATAATTTATCAACAAATTATTAACATTAACGTATAAAATAATGCACAGGAGGCTTTTCAAAGTCCGAAAACACTTAGGTTTAACCCAGAAACAGGTAGCCGATATTTTGGGCATTGGTCAAAATGCGTATTCGATGATCGAAAGCGGCAAAATCACGCTAACAGAACGAAACAGGGCCATTTTGGCCGAAAAATTATATATCAATCCCGTATTCCTGCTCGAAGATCGTGGCGAAATGTTGCTCTCCACACGCATGAACGATCCCGTGACTTCGATCGCCAAAAGCCTAGCCAATGGCAACCAAAATCAACAAACCATCGGAGTGCCATATTACTCAAAGTCGATCACCGACCTCCAAGACTCCTCGCTCTGCGAGATAGCGCAAGCCGAGGCCGACTACTGGATCGACTTCGCGCCCTTTAATGATTGTAGCTTCTATCGACCCGTCTTTGGCGAAAGCATGGCTCCGCGCTACAATCCGGGCGATATCGTGGCCTGCAAACGTGTGCAAAACAAAAAACTGGTGCTCTATGGCGAAAGTTATCTCTGCGTTATTGCCCTAGACGGCGACACCTACGAAACAATCAAAATCTTACGCCGAAGCGACTCCCAAGGCCAAATTATCCTTATGCCCTGCAACGACGCCTTCGATTCCACCGTGGTGCCCGAAGATGCGGTGGCCGACCTCTATATCATCAAAGGCAAAATCGAACGCAACATATAAACCCACGCCATGAAGCATATCTTTGTTGTACACAGCAATATAACCTACCTCTCGGCTCTTGGCATTATCATCGCCGAGCGGCTCGATTTGAGCGACTGCACCCTTGTGAGCGAAGGCGTTTTTATGCGTCAAGAGCCGGTGCCAACAGTGGCGATCCCCTATTTTCGCGGCCTGAAAGCATGCGGCTATAATCCACTACAATACCTCAGCCCCTCGCGGGCCATCGACCGCCGGCTGAGCGAACTCACCCTGGGCGAACCTTTCACGGCCTATCTGGCCACAATGGGTCGCTTGGCGCGCCACACGATAAGCCACCCCCGATGCGCCGAATTTCACTTCATGGAAGAGGGCTTGCTCTCCTATGTCACCTCCTTTTCGATCGACGTACTCACGCTGCACGATAGCGCTCGCCCATGGCGTACCACCTCCCTTGCGCAACGCTTCAAGAGTTGTTTCTTGCCTTTTTTTCGCGCCTACAGCCCGCGTTTGGCCGCCCTGCCGCTCTTCTACAACGCCTACCCGTCGCCGCGTCGCAAATTTTATGGCTACACCGCCCAAAGTCACACCTTGATCGACCCTTCTTCGCGCCGCCAAATCAGCCTACAACAGGTTGCCGAGCGTTTCACTTTCCATACCACTTTGCAGCTCGCAAACAGCGTGATCTGGATCGGTGATTGTGTGGAGGGCACCGGGCACACGGTGAGCGAATATCTACAAGCTCTCGAATGTGGCTTTGTCGAGCAGGTGCTTTTGAAGGGCAATATAAATACCGTTTTTGTGAAATTCCACTACCGCGAGAGTGCCTATTCTCGCGCCGAAACTCTGGCTATTTTTGCACGTCACGGCATTAGTATCACCGTGATCGACGATAGCGCGATTATGGAAATCGAGCTCATGGCCACCTCGTCCGCTCACCTCTATGGCACCTACTCTTCGCTTTTGGTCTACGCCGTTTTCACGGGCAACCGCGCCTCTTCGATCGATCGTTTCTACTTGCCCGAGCTCGCCGAGCGCCGCACGGATTGTATTTTTGACTTTATTGAACGAGTATGAATATAGATGTATCGGTTATCATCGTCAACTACAACACCAACGAACTTTTAGCGGAGGCTCTCGACTCGCTTTTCGAGCACACAACGGGTCTCTCGCTCCAAGTCATCGTTGTTGACAATCACTCACTTATCTCCCCGCGCGAGGCTCTTGCCGCCTCTTACTCTTCGAGCATAGAGTGGGTCGACTTACCCCAAAACGTAGGCTTCGCACGAGCCAATAATGCCGCTTTCGACCTTGCCCTGGGGCGTCACCTTTTTCTGTTGAATCCCGACACTATTTTGATGAACAATGCCGTGAAGATCTTGTCAGACTATCTAGACTCAAATCCGCAAGTGGGGGCGGTTGGCGGTAATCTTTTCACACGTGAGGGGTTGCCCACGGCCTCGCATAAATTTTTTGGCGAAAACCTTTATTTTGAACTAGACAGCTTGTTTTTCGAGCCCGTGGGGCGCCTTATTTATGGGCGTAATCGGATTTTCAACCACACCGCCCACCCGCTCAGGGTCGGTTATATTATCGGTGCCGATTTGATGATTCCTCGCTCGGTGATCGATAGTGTAGGCGGTTTCGACCCCGATTTTTTCATGTATGCCGAAGAGAGCGAACTTCAATATCGGATCAAAGCGCATGGTTTTTCGATCGTCAATTGCCCGGCTGCCAACATCATACATTTAGAGGGCGGTAGTTTCGATTTCTCGGAGCATCGCGAGCGTATGATGCTCGCCGGCAAAGTTTTATACTACACCAAATGTTTTGGTCGCCCTAGCGCCAAGGCCATGATCGCCCTACGTAAGGCAATGATGATCAGTCGTATAGCCGTGCTTTGGCTTTTGGGCAGTTCCCGGAAATTAAGTCGTCACAAGATGCTTTATCGTATTTTGCGCGAATATTCTTTCACTGATGTTGCGTAAGTGATAAAAAATATTTATCTTTGCGCCCTATTATCTATTTAATAACCATAACCAACGCGATGAAAATCTGTCAAATTTCAGGTGTAACAGCGCAGAACGGTCATAATGTTTCTCACTCGAACGCTAAGACCAACCGCAAGTTCGCCCCAAATCTAAAGACCAAGCGCCTCTATTTAGAGGAGGAGGGTCGTTTTGTAAGTCTGCGCCTGACGGCTGCTGCCTTGCGTACTATTAACAAGAACGGACTAGCGGCTACTCTTCGCAGCGCCAAGGCCCTTCCAAAAGTTTACTAATCAATGGCTAGAAAAGGAAACCGTGTTCAGGTGATTTTGGAATGCACCGAACAAAAAGAGAGCGGACTGCCAGGTATGTCTCGCTACATCACAACCAAGAATAAGAAGAACACTCCGGCTCGTATGGAGCGCAAGAAGTACAATCCTATTCTTAAAAAAGTAACGCTTCACCGCGAAATCAAGTAACAGTTCTAAGAGAAAATGGCAAAGAAAGTAGTTGCAACGCTCAAAACAGGGGCCGGCAAAAGCACAACAAAGTGCATCAAGATGGTACGTTCAGAGAAGACTGGCGCATATGCCTTCAAGTCTGAGATTCTTCCAAACGAAGCAATAGCGGCATATTTCGCAAAGAAATAGTTTTCGTTTTCGTTTTTCCGTTTATATAGTTTTCATGCTATATAAAAAACGGCTTGCATTATATGCGAGCCGTTTTTTGTTATTCGCGTGTCGCTAGCTTGCCTTGCTAGCGCAAACAGTACTATCTTTTTAGTTTGTACTATCTTGGCTCTATTTCTTTTCTTTTTAGTTTGTACTATCTTGGTTCTATTTCTTTTCTAGCTTTTTAGTTTATACTATCTTGGCTCTACTTCTTTTCTAGCTTTTTAGTTTATACTATCTTGGCTCTATTTCTTTTCTAGCTTTTTAGT
>JAVWYC010000059.1:0-7771 GCA_036661755.1 Mucinivorans sp.
AAACTTCGTTTTTCTGAATCGGCTCTGAGTAATTTCGTTTCTTTCTTAACTGTTCTTGAAAAACTTCGTTTTTCTGAACTGCTCTTGACCCCCCCACACACCTATAAACCCTAAACCAAACGAGACAACATCTCGCCATACTCGCTCGGCGTCAATTGCTGAGAAGCATCGCTCAAAGCAATGCTCGGTCGACAATGACACTCCACCATCAACCCCCTGGCTCCATACGACAAACCTTGACGAGCAACCTCCTCAACCAAATCTGCACGCCCCGCAATGTGACTAGGGTCAGTGATTAATGGCACATCGGGCATGCGACAGATAAACTCTCGGGCAAGCTCCCACAACGGTGCGTTACGATACTCACCACGATAACCATGCTCCACAAAACCACGGTGGATAGTTGTGATTTGCTCCACACCAGCCTTCATCAAACGCTCTATAGCTCCAATCCAAAGCTCCAAATCGGCACATATCGGATTTTTGACCATCACCCTGAGCCCCGAACCGGCAAGCGCTTTGGCAAATTCACTCATCAAAAAAGGGTTGCACGACGAACGCGCACCAATCCACGCCACATCGATACCATATTCAACCAATTTTTCGACGCTGGAAGGCATATTGATTTCGGTGGCCACCGCCATGCCTGTTTCGGCCTTCACCTGAGCCAACCATTCTAGCCCCACTTCGCCCACCCCTTCAAAGGTTCCATAGCGAGTGCGTGGCTTCCATACGCTAGCTCTGAATATATCAACGCCATAAGCAACCAAGGCGCGAGCTGTCGTGATCACTTGCTCTTGACTTTCGGCGGCACATGGGCCTGCTACTAGTATCATAAATTATTTGCTTTTGTTCTATTTTGACCTATTTTTTTGAAAAAAAGCGACAACGGGGAAGTTTTGGAATCACCCCCGAGGTCGCTTTTTCTATTACTACGATTGTCTTTATTCTTCAATCACAAGACGCATACCTACGTTCCACACTTGATGCCATGGCAAGAAGTGACGACGAGCCGATGCCGCGCCGCGTTTTGGACGATCATACCACGATGCGCCAACAACAACTTTGTCGAGCGAACCTTGTCCATAGTCGTCGCGCGTCCATTCTGCCACATTGCCGTGCATGTCATAGAGTCCCCACGGGTTGGCCTGATATGATCCTGGTGCTGTCATTAGCATATGTCCATCGTTGACCGAATTTTCTTTAGGTATATATGCTTGATATTTGAACCAAGCATCGGTGCGCCTCATTGGTTGAGGGTCGACACCGGAAACGGCCATTTTGTTTAGTTCATCATCGGCCATATTTTCATATTTACTGAAATCGGTGTGTGTTGTTCCAAACCAGAAGTCGGTAGCGGCACCTGCACGTGCGGCCCATTCCCACTCGACTGTCGAAGGTAGCTCGATGTTGAGCCCTGTTTTTTCGCTCAACAATTTGGCGTATTTTGTAGCTTCGTTCCAACTTATTTTGGTTGCTGCCAAGTGAGCCGAGTCGACAAAGTATCCCGGGGTTGTGTGGTCTTTCCATTGTTGCCCTATGTAGCGGCTGTTGTGGTAAGGCAACACGGCGCGCATTTGTGCGTTGTTGAGTTCGGTGGCCGACATGTAGAATGCTTTTTTGATTTGCACTTTTTGGCCTTCTCCGTTCACGTATGTTCCGGCTGGCACATAGACAAAGTCCAGTGTTTGACCATTGCCGAGGTCGATTTTTCTCACTTCTTTGTCCTTCACCATTGCCTGTGCTTGCTCGGCCGAGAAAGGCCAGCCTTTTACTTTGGCTATTTTGGTAGCTTTTGAAGTTGTTTGTACAGGCATTGTGGCTTTGATCTCGCCTTTGTCTTTCAAGTATTTTGTATAGGCTTCGATCTCTTTTTCCCAATAGATTGGTGCGCCCGAATATTTTTCGGCAAGTTCCAATCGGCGAGCTTTTTGATCGATCGTTTCGCCTGTGTTGAGCACTTCGTGAGGGCTGGCAGGGAACGAGCTGTTGTATGGCAGGTTGAAGTCAACCCACGTGATCAGGCGGTTCCATTCGTATGGAGTCAGTTCCACGCCGTGGTGTCCTTTGCGCAACATTTGGATCATTTCTGAGTTAGAAACGTTGTATTCGTAAGGGTTGAGCACTGCCATTTCGGCTTCTGGCCCTTGACGATAAAAATAGGGGTGGAATGCTAGGTAGCTTTTTGAAAATTCACGTGCTCCGGCCCAGTCGCCGATAGATTCCATGCGTCCTCCGGTGTAGTCGATACCACCTTTGAGGTCGGTTCCGTTGTGGCAAGCCACGCAAGCACGATCCAAGATCGGTTGAATTTCCAGGTCGAACTTAAAGGGACGAATGCCACCTTCGGGTTCGGTGATTGTGCGAGGTTTCATTTGCGAGGCAATCACGCGTTTTGGCATTGCGATCATGTTTTGATCTTCGTGACAACCCACACACGATACAGTTTCGCCGGGCATACCCACAAACCAGCTACGCATCAATTGGATCGCAGCGCCAGTGCTATCAAGCGGTTGGAGCGAGATAGTGGTGTTGGCCGGAATGGTAAAGAGTGCTGACCCGTCGGCTTCGATAGGCACAATACCCAGTTCGCGTTTGATGTCCCACCCAGATTGAATGCCTTGGGCCACGTGATCTGATAGTGAGTGTAGGTAGGCAAATTCAAAGCTCAACACGCGTAGTGCTTTCACCGTGCCACGAGGTACACCGATCAAACCTTCGCCCTCGTAAATGTCTTGAATAAAGACAGTTGCTGTTTTTGGTGCGTCTTTGAGATCCATTGACACGCGTTCCGGTACAATTGGAGGGGTGGTGCGTTTGAATACCGGTATTGGATTAATGAGGCCAGCTCCTTCGATCTGTGCAATGAGGGTTACGTTGTCGTAGATGTCGACCAGATATACACCCCAGAGTGAGTTTGGATCCATTTTGGCTGTCACCAAGAAACATTTGTCGTTAATTGGGTGTGGTTTGATAAATTGAGGCCAAACATGATCCACCAAGTGGTCTTTGACTATGGGGATGATTTCGCGTTTAGAATAAGGCACTTCTTGCACCATACCTTCCACGCCTTTACGTGCTTTTTGTGGGTCGAAGATAATCAAGCGGCCCGAACGAGCGACGCCGTGGTGTCCCGAAATCACTCCGATAAATGAATTTGGAGTGCCTGGGATTTGTTGCATATCGAAGGTCGAGTTAGGGAACATTGCGCCGCTACCAAAGAGTGCTTTTTGTTCTGTTCCGTCGGGGTTCATCGTGAAATTGATACGAGCATAATAGTGCATCAAGTCCGTGTATTCCCAACGGGTGTAGAGTATTTTGCCGTCCGACATTACGCTTGGGTTCCAGACGTTGTCTTGGTCGAAAGTCAAACGACGCATCTGACCCGTCGCTGGGTCATAGAGCGAAAAACTGCCCACGGCGTCCGAACCGTTGACGCAAGGCACGCCCGAGTAGCCGATATTGCTAGTTACCAACAACTTACCGCTAGGCAAGTAGGCTGCGTCAAAAAATTCGAGGTCACTTTCGGCAATATTTGTCATTTGTTTTGCTTGACCTCCTTCGAGCGGCACTTCATACACTTGGTAGTGTTTATGTTCGTCGTTGCTGGTGAATATCATGCGGTCGGCGTCCCAGTGGAGTTGCACATCGGTCACCACATTGCCTGCCACCGGTTTGTAGATGAGGCGTTCTTTTGGTTCTTTGCCGCGAATGTTGGTTAGTTCAACAATTTGAGCATCGAATCCTGTTCGTTGCGAAGAGAGTTGGCTCGACCAGTTGTTGGGTTGTGTGCCTAGGCTTGGAGCCATTGCTGAGCGAGCGTTGTCGCCTAAGTTATAGCGTGTTACGATGATTTTATCGAAGTCCAAGGCTGGATCCGACAACAAAATTTCGCGACGTAGGGTCAATGCGCGATCGAGTTCTTCGATTGCGCGCTTGTCGGCCGAATAGATGCCTTTGAAGTTATCTGATTTTTCGATCAGTTTATTAAATTCGTCGTATTTGGCATTCCATTTAGCTTTGTCGTATCCTTTGGTGTTGCTGAAATTATCGAAAGCATCTTTCACCGCACGTGGATTGAGCCATTGCAGATCGCTTTGCAGAGCAAGCACTTTCCCCATTTGCGAAATAAGTTCCAAGTAGGCTACTTTTTGAGCTGTGCTATTGCCCATCGAGGCTATTTTTTCGATTTCTCCATTGAAATATATGCGATCGTCGATTTTAGTCAGCAATTCGCGTATCGAACCTTGCTCGACCGATAGGTCTGAGGTTGTGAGCCACGAATCGAGGCGTCCATTAATATATGGTAGCAGGTTGGTTTTGATTTCAGGCACAGCCTCAATCAAGGCGACAGCCTCGGCGCTTCCTGTTGTTGGGCTGATGCGAAAAACGGCGCTCCCTTGTCGGTTTGAGCCGTTGTCGATGCCAACAAAGGCTTGGAATTTCACGAATTTATCTTTGGTGAGGTCAATGACCAGCAAGCCATTGGCATGAGCAACAACGCCTTGCTCCAATTTTTTGAGACCAATCGAGAGCGGATCTCCCGCAAAGTTTTTATTCACCGACCACCAATTGCCTGTTATTCGTTTGGTTTTGTAGTCTATTTTGTCGATGCCGACTTTCGATCCATCGGCGCGTACAAAGTAGGCCTCGCCCCACACTGCATGGTCGAAATTAGTGCCATCGGCCGTTGCGTCGGTAATGAGGGCAATTTGAGTGAGTCCGGTCAAATCAACATTAATTTCTTGTGGTGCCATACCTTTGCGCATCACCGGACTTATCACCGGTAGTGAAGCGGGCATAGCCTTGGCCACCGCTTCTTTGGCTGCAACTGCTTGCTGGGCCCACGAAATGGGCTGAGGCTGGGTGCTCGCCGCTTTCTTTGATTTTTGGGCATAAAGACTCGTGCTAAGCACAAGAGCTAAAGCCAAACATAAAAACTTTTTCATTGTTTGATCTGTATGTAATTGTAACTAATTTATTTTCCGGACTTTTATTATGGTGATTTCTAAAAAAATCGCTATTCTTCGAATATTATTTGTAACTTTTTTCTGAGACAAGGGCCAGTATGTCGTTAGAAACGCCAACGGAGCTAGCCTTGACCTGTCCACCTTTTTCGATATAAAAACACATGGGCGAGGTGTGTATTCCGAATGCGATTTTCAGCGGACTATGGTCTCCTTTGAAATCGCATACGGTCAACCAATTTATACCCGATTTCATGGAGGCCAATTCAAAGGCCACTTTACTGGTTTGGCTGAACACGCCCACTATTTCCAACTCTTCGAGATTGACTTTGCGGTACATCACTTGCAGGAGCAATTGCTCGTCTTTGCTGAGTGATTCCCAATCGCCAAAAACAAGCAGTACATCTTTTTGGGCGATGAATTCTCGGAACTGGAAATCTTCACCCCGCAAGGTTTTTGCCTTAAAGTCGGCTATCGTATCGCCAATGCCTACTTGATTGAAATCCAAGTGTTGGCGAATGTCACGCGCATAAGGGTCGCTCTGGCGAATGTTGGCCGGCAGGCGGTCGTAAAGTTTACCCAGAGCAGTTTTGCTGATCATCATACGCAAGGAGTATAGGCGTTCCACAACACCGGGCAGCGCGCTATATTTGCCATACAAACCAATTACATCGTCCGTGCATTTCGCTTCTATTTTGTTGTAGTCTTGTATTAGTTTTAGCTTTTTGAGCGAATCACTTGTTGCCTGATAGTCTTGGTTGATCGCCTCGCGACGGGCGTCGTATGATTTGAAGCGTATGGCCACCAACGAATCAACGTCTTTCACCGTTGCGATCGCTCTTTTGTTTTGAGCTACCGATCCAATGCAGACAAAAAGAGCGAGTAGAGTTAAAAAAATGTTTTTTTTCATTTTTTGAATATATAGAAACCACTGATACTGTGCATGATAGATGTATCGCGAAATGTGTATACGGCATTGTTATTGCGATCTAGTTCAACTAGTTGTTTTTCGCCCCGAGAGGCATAACCCTGCCAATTACTGATCATTGTGTTGCCATTTTCGAGTGGCATAACCTCGGTGCCAAAACGTAGCGTATCGACTGTATTGCCCACCGTTTGTTGAGCCAGCGTGCGTACGACGTCGCCGCTCTTGCGATCGATCTCCACAATACGGCCATAGGTGGATACCAGCAAATTGCCCGAGGGAGTCTCTTTGACCGAGAATGGCGATCTGTCGACTTTCCATTCGCCTACCTTTGTTCCATTGCGATCTAGTTCTAGCACTTTGCTTGCCCACATAACGGGGATCAAGTAGTTGCCGGACGCGCTTTGGCATATTTGGCGGAATTGGCCGTGAGGTTGCTCTATTCCGATTTCGTAATTCACTTCGTTCACTATTTTGCCACTTTGCCCATCGAGTTCAATAAAACGAGCCGGGTGGGCGCAAACGCCTGCCAACACATTACCGTTAGCCAGCAGTCGCGCCGTCTGGCATTCGGCATCGCTACCCGTTGGGAAGTCCCAAATGGTGACGCCTTTTTTGTCGACCATTCTCACGCCTTGTTTGTACGAAAAGACAACGTTGCCCGCTTTGGTGACGGCCACCGTGTTGCATTCTGTGCCGTGAGCCAAGGCGTAGCTCCACACTTGTTGTCCTGTTGCTTTGTCGATGATGGCGATTTTATTCACACCGCTACCCGCCAAGGCGATCATCTCTTTTCCTTTGGCTTGGGCACCCAGGCACACAAGCATTATTGCTAAAATAGTAAGTACGTTACGCATTGTTTTTCGTTATAAATCATTAAACATTTCAAATGCTTGTTCTGGTGTTAAACCATTGTGCACCACAGCCGATACGGCTTGGATCATGGCCACCGGTTTTGTGCTTTGGAACACGTTGCGCCCCATATCCACACCCGCAGCTCCGTCGCCTATTGCTTTATAGCATAGTTCGAGTGCCTCTTTTTCTTCTAGTTTTTTGCCGCCGGCGATCACGATTGGCACAGGGCATGCGTTGACCACTTTGGCAAAACCGTCACAATAGTAGGTTTTGACTATGTTAGCTCCATTTTCGGCAGCCACGCGAGAGGCCAATCCAAAATATTTAGAATCACGAGCCATTTGTGTCCCCACGGCCGTAACGCCCATTGTCGGAATGCCATATTTGTAGCCATAATCAGCGGTACGCACTAGGTTTTCCACTGTTTTAGCTTCGTAGGTTCCGCCCATACTCACCATCACCGCTAGTGCCGATGCGTTCAGACGTACTGCATCCACGGGGTCGATCACACATTCGTTGTTGAGTTCGGTCAGAATCGATGAGCCTGCCGAGTAGCGCAAACAAATTGCTTTGTTTGAGTTTGCAGGAACCACCGAGCGCAGTGCACCGCGAGTACACATCAATGAGTCGGCATACTGAATTAGCGGCACGATGCTCAGATCCAAGCGTTCCAATCCCGAAGTCGGCCCCATAATATAGCCGTGATCGAAGGCCAACATCACTGTGTGGCCGGTCGAAGGGCGAAAAATACGCGACATACGATCTTTCAATCCCCAGTCGCAACCAGACATACCTTTGAGGTGAAAATCGGTGGTTGCCACCGGTACTCCAATTCCATAATCTTTGTCCTTGTTTGCAAGGATACCATCCATATCTGCCATTGTTCTGTTTTTTTTCTTAATTAAATTTCGTTGATACGAAGTTTTTTTTGTATTATCTACCTTTGTTAATGCTGTTGAATATCACTTGGTTATTGCCGTTTCCGGGCGCCTTGCGATAACGGTTTTGGCCTCTTGCGGTAATG
>JAVWYC010000059.1:7869-10287 GCA_036661755.1 Mucinivorans sp.
TGGTTTTGGCCTCTTGCGGTAATCGATCATAGTGGCCCGACTGCCAAATGTTTTGGCCCCTAGCGGCGGGTCGCTATAATGCTTGGTCGAAACTTACGAAAATCGAAGCCCACGAAGTAGCCCCTGCGTCGACGTGTCCGATCGTTTTTTCACCTAAGTTACGAGCTCGTCCGAAAGTGGCTTTCATGTCTCGTGTAGCATCAGCTCCGGTTTGGGCTGCCAAAGCTGCCGCGGCGAGCAACTCTTTTATGTCGTCTGACTTCAATTTTTCCATCGCTTCGACGGCTGGAATCAAGGCGTCCATTATTGTTTTGTCGCCAACGGCGGCGCGAGTATTTTTTTGCACTCCGCTCAATCCGCCGCGGAACATTTCGCGCATACCGTCTGCATCAATCGTGTCGACCGCGTTCACTTTGTCGCTCATGCCCAACAAGAGAGCGCCCAGCAGGGTGGAGGTCGAGCCGGAAGTTTCGAGCATCACGGCAAAGCCCATCTCGGATAACATTTTTTTGAAATCACCCCCACTCTTTGATGTTTTGTCGATCACCGAAAAGGCCATAACTATTGCCTCGCCGTGATCGCCGTCGCCAAGGGCAGCGTCTAATTTAGAAAATTCTTCGGCTCGTGCTTCTATGTTTTTGAAGGCCAAGGCGATCATGCGTTGAAAATCAGTTGTCGTCAATTCTTTCATTGTCGTGTCCAATATGGTGCGTTAGATGGATAGTTTTTTAAGAGGTCGGCTTGGGTGTCGTCTAGTTTGGCTGCAATCATTTGGAAACCAGCTTGTTCCTGCACTGTGAGCATTTCGCCTGCATATCCGTCAACGATTTCGATGCCTGCGGCTTCCATTTTTTTAGCGGCTGCACGATAGACGATCAGTTGTTCCATCAGGGTGGTGCTCCCCACACCATTAATATAGAGTAGTGCTTTGTCGCCTTTTTTGAGTGATAGTTTTTTCATCAACATGCCCACCATAAATTCGGCTGTAGCGTCGGCCGACACTAGCGGTTCGGTGCCTCCTGCGCCAGCCTCGCCGTGTTGCCCCATGCCGATTTCCATAATCCCATCGGGCAGCGCTGTGATTGTCGCGCCATTTTGTGGGTGCGAGCAACTACGCATGGCAACGGCCAGTGTGGCGATATTTTTATTCAGTCGTTCGCCTATTTCCATCAATTCGTCGAGCGAAGCGCCTTTTTCGGCCGCCGCACCAAGCACTTTGTACATCACGATAGCCCCTGCCAATCCGCGACGATCTTCGTCGGCGGCGTCGAGCCCTGCCGATATGTCGTCGTGTGTGATGATCGATTGCACTTTAATTCCCACGCGTTGAGCTAGTTGCATAGCCATGTTGCCGCTCATCACGTCGCCCGAATGGTTCAACACCAAGAGCAAGATGCCCGCTTGGCGGTTGTTTAGTTGCAGGCCTTTCAAGAGACGTTGTGCGCCCGGCGCAGCAAAAATATCGCCCACCACCGAGCAGTCCAACATGCCCTGGCCCACATATCCACTCACGGCAGGTTCGTGCCCCGAGCCTCCAAAGGCCACAAGAGCCACTTTGTCTTGACTTTTGGCTTTGGCGCGCACCACGATATTTTCATCGGCCAGCGCCACGCGATCTTTGAAGGCCATCACATATCCTTCCAGTAATTCGGCCGTAATATCGGCTGTTTGGTTTATGAATTTTGTTTTCATAGTTTTATTTTATTCGTGCCACATTAGTTCGATTGCCACACCGTCTTCTTCGACGAATGCGATCCAATTACCTTCGCCACAAGAAGTTGCGGGGATTAATACTTTTTTGCCTCGCATTTCAGCCTCGTGATCTGTGACTTGATATGCCAGGTGGGTTTGTTCTTGGATCAACTGCGGCATCCAGCTGTCGGCGTCGAAGCGCAGCCATTCAATGCGGTGTGGATCTTTAGAAAAGTCGGTCAAAAAGACCTTCATGCCCTCGTTATAAAATTCGCCTGTTTTGTGTGCAGTTGTTGGGATCCCAATGTGGTCTAGTGTTCTCATCGAAGTATATGTTTTTTTTGTTTAATCATAAAGAGACCGAGTGCTCCCAAAGTGACCACTGCGCCCCAAATGTAAGAAATATTAATATTAATTCCAAATCCTGTATCTGCCATCAAAATATATGTTGAACAGACGGCTGTCATAAAAAGTGCCGGGATAAGTGTTATCCAATAATACCGGCTGTTTTGCACCAAATAAACTGTCAAGGCCCATAGCGTAAAAACGGCTAAGGTTTGATTCGCCCAAGCAAAATAACGCCAAATGACACCAAAATCAAACTGCAAAACCACAAAAGTCAACGCAAACAGCGGGACAACAATTATCAACCGTTTGATGATCTGCCGCTGATCGAGCCGTGTGAAGTCCGCCACTATCAAACGAGCCGAACGCAAGGCCGTGTCG
>JAVWYC010000060.1:0-9920 GCA_036661755.1 Mucinivorans sp.
GGTTCGGGGGTACACAAACCCCCGGGATAGAACAAACTAAAAAGATAGAGCCAAGATAGAATAAACTAAAAAGATAGAATAAACTAAAAAGATAGAACAAACTAAAAAGATAGAATAAACTAAAAAGACAGAACAAACCCGCAGAATAGTACAAACCAAAAAGATAAACCAAAAAGAATAGCACAAATTAGCCTAGAAAGGAGTACCACCCAAAATCTCTTGCTGAAAGCGATAACGCACCGTCCCTTTACCTGCCCCATAGAACACCATCAACTCGGCGTACCGATCGTCATCGCCGCCATAAGGAGTTGTGTCGGTGAAAAGATCGAAGTAGACCGACACATTGGCACCCGCAGGGTTGGTGATCGACTGCACCTTGCTCGCCCCGGAGTCCGAAGACAAATGCAACCACTTCACCCCACCAACCAAAGTCGATGGCACGACGTAAGCCTGCACAACATCGCGACCAAGGGCAATCGGCGAAGCATTATACGGCAATTTGTCTCGGCGAATTATCGGAACTTCACGCAAAATACTCCCCAAACGTAGCCAAATAGAGCCAACCGCACAAGTGGGACTTAGGGTAGCTTTTATGGAGACGAACTTCGAGTCGGAGTTGCTGGGCAGGGTGGTTGTGATCAAGGTAATGCCGGGCGCTGTGGTGGTGACGGCACCAGTGGCGATAGTAGAGACGTAGTTATAGGCTACGCGCGTCACTTCGAGCGAGCTGAGCCCTTCGTTGGCATAAACAATGTATTGCGAATTGAGCAAGCCAAGGCTCAACATACCCGAAGAGACAATGTCGTTCGAGGTGTCGGTTTGGTCGTAAACGGCAATGGAATAGATCACTTGATTGGAGGCGTAATTGTCTAGCGCCTCTTGGGCTGTGCGGTAGCCCGGTGATGTGACGTGGTTGATTGTGATCATGTAGTGAGTGTTGCGCATGAAAACAATAGTTTGCGACGAACCATCGGCATTGAGGTGCAAGAGGTCGAGCCGATAATAGCCCACCACACCTTTGTATGTGGCTTTGAGCACCACGCATGTGTTGTTAGAAAAAGTAGATTCATAACTATATAGCGCTCCAATTTCGCTCCCCTGGGCATTGGCCAACACCACCGGCTGGTGAATATCGCCACCCACACCCGAAAAAGCAACCGTCGGGGTTTGATTGTTCTCGACCGGCAAGATATGCGAAGTCGTTGGCGAGCGAGCTATGTTGCTACCCACCAAGACCAGATCGTTAAGTCGAGTATCGTAGCCTGCCGCATCGTTTTTGCGAATGGTGACTTTGGAGGTCACACGTACAAGGGGCAAACTACCGCCGCCGGCTGTGCCGTCGAGACTAATGGCCGTGGAGGTGGTAAGTTTGGGCAGAGTGACCGATGCGCTCATGGTGTGGATCATGTTGTTTGATCCGATATGACTTGCGCCCGCGGCCACACGCGATGGGGTGAGCAGCGCCAAACGTAGCGAGAGTAGATTGGTGGAGCCAATGCTCCACTGAATGCCGCTCGAAAGAATTGCTCCTTGGTCGTTGGCCACTACAAATATTTGGCGCGGTTCGTTGCTTGGGGTGAGCACCACCCAATAGAGCCCCTTGTCATAGAGTACCTTGGTTGGCAAATCGCGCAAAGAGCCCGCCGCGTCGAAAGTGAAGACATAGATCGAATTATCGTCCACCGTAGTTTCGCCCGATCCGCTGCGTGTGTTCACTATATCATTTTGAGCGACAGAGATAAAGAGCGGCACCGATATTTTTTTGCTATCCATTGTATTGTCGTCTATTTGGGGTAGTGGCCGCTCGCTACACCCCACAGCCAAAGCCATAGAGAGCCAGACAAGGTGTATGTGTATGTTTTTCATGGCTTTCAATTTACTATGTAAACTTCGATAAGTCGCTTTAAGTTACCCGCCGTGAGGTAGATCAGATACGAAGTATTGCCGGGGGTTGGAGCGGGCGTGATAGAGGGTAACATTCTTAGGATAATAGTACCGCTTTGGGTGCTGGCGTTGCAGGTGAAATGTGGTTGTCCATCGGGTGTGCCCTCGAAGACCGAAGTGAAAGGGATCAGATCGGGACTTGGTTGGCAGGTGATTTTAGTGTCGAATGAGATTGGTGTTTTCGACGTCCAGAAATCGACACGCACGGTTTGTCCGGCTTTGATCTTCACCACCGAAGGCGAACATTGGAAATAACCCTCGTCGCCAAGTGAACCGTCGACCTCCGAGTCTACTCTCCAATCTTGTACCACCACATTGATGCCAAAATTATGGTCCTTGGCGCTAACGATCCGAGCATCAATCTTGTAGTGCATGTTGCGCGATATCGATAGCTCGCTTGCCGAAAGTGAGGCCAGGGGAATCGACGCAGAGGAGCCATACAGACGATCCATGCCATCGCATAGGATAATATCATAGGTGATTGGCACTGTGGGTTTCGATTTTGTGTGGAGCACCAAGGTGAGCCGGGTGCGCGTTCCTGCTGTCTGATCGACTAAATATTCGGGTATATAGAACACCAGACCGCCGTTGATAGTCGAAAGGCCGGTGGGGGTGTAGCTAACAGAAGCGGGCGAGAAAATCCAACTCACCGGGTTTATAAAACCGCCAGAGGCGATATAGGGTTGCGCCTCCAAGAAGGAAGATGCGGGCATCGAGCTCACGATCAATTTGTCTAGCTCCACTGGCACTCCCGTGGCCAGAAAATCGCTCGTCACGTTGAATGTCACCTTGGCCACCGTTCGTATAAGGTCGAGCGTGACGGGTTCCGTGGCGGCCGTCACCTGAACGAGTTTTGTGGCATACATCACAAAGGGAGGTTTAATTACATTTGGCGTTGCGATTTTCAGGCTTTTCAACTGATTCATTGATCGGCAATTAGGCAGATCAAAAGCCGGTAATTCGTTGGCCACCATCACAATTCGCACATAGCCCAACGGCAGACGTATATTGAGCGGTTCGGCCCAGTTTTGCGGTTTATTATAATAGAGCCCCAGATCCTGACCGGCGGCATTGCTTTGGAAGATCAACACACGTAGCGAATTGATCTGAGCTTCGGGTGTTGTCCCGGGGTCGGCCACAGCCATGGCACGAATCGAGAGAGTACTTTGCTCGATTGGTTCGATCACCAATTGATTGCTTCGCGAGCAGCCACCAACGACAAGTAGAGTGCCGAGGGTCACCAATATTTGTATGTAGGCAGAAGGTCGCATGGCTATTGTTGGGGTGTTAAGGTTATGATTTTCCAACCATTGATATAGATTGTCACCACCAGTTGCCTGTTCACATCGAGCACCACGTCGAATTGTTCTTGACGATCGAGCTCTTTTTGGTTGTCGAGCAGAGGCGACTGCATAATGTAGGGCAACAAGTCGAAATGGAAATAGATTTGTCCATTCAGAGCATCCCGGACGGTGAGCATCATGGGGTGCGAGGGCATAAGGCGCAGTGTTTTGATGGCCGTTGTCATTGTGTCGGCCTCAACAAACGACGAATTGGGCAGATATTTAAGCCCAACGCCTCGCTCGTGAAATGTATTGTCGGCATATAGATATCCATTATCGGCCGCTAGGAACATATCGAGCGGCGCGGCATTTGGCGGCCCACTGCTAAGGTTGCTTAGCCCCTGTACTTTGATGTGAATGGTGTGCGTATTGCGCACCACATCGATCGGGATCAGGGTTTGCCCATAGGATTCAACATTCACTTTTCGCGCCAAGCCATGGAAAAGGTCGATTGGTTCTTTGGCTATCGGTATTATCTCGTTGGCCGGCAGTTGGTGTGGCAGTTGCATACGAACGTCGTTCAAATGAGTGACGCCAGGGGTCAGGTCTTGGGAGAAAACTCCGTTCCGATCGGTTCCGATTTCATACCACGAAGGCAGGCCGGCCCACGAGAGAATAGTGTATTGCCCGGGTGGTAGGTCGACTTTAAGAGCTTTGCCGTCGTCGACAAGTTGCGTTTGATTGGCAATGACCAGCTTCAAAAAACGTTCATTGGCATCAAAAACATAGATTGCCACTTGGCGCACTCGGCTGGCAAACATATCGGCATACTCTTGGTTTGTGGTGTAGGAATAGATAACCTTTACCTGAGTTGGACACGCTTGTCTATCTTCGGCAATGCAACCTGTCAGCCCCATAAAAGCCACAATAATGTATCGTAAAAATCTATGTAACATCACCGTATTTTGAATGTATAGGGCGTCTGTTTCACGAGCCGCCCTATGGATTTATTGAAAGTGCTACAATTGAGGGATCGTGGTAACCATTTGCCAAGGTTTCACCGTCACTCTTACTATCACACTAATGGTCAGCGGATTAGGCGTAGGATAAAGATCTTTGATCATAAATTTGAACGATCCGGCAGCTATGTCATAAATCTTGCCTGCTTCAAATTTAGTGATCGGAGTGCCGTTTTGATCCACAAAGCCGGTCACGGTCAAAAACTTAGGGCCTGCCGGAAGGGTAACCCCGGCCGTGGTTGTAATGTTGTCAAGCTGCACAATAATGCGAGGCACGGTGTTGTTTGGTGTCGAAGGGACTTGGTAGGCCCATACATAAACACCTGAACCTTTGATCATTGAGGCCGAAACAAGCATTTGTTGAGCTGCCACAAGCACAGGCACTTCGTCTGTCAAAAGAGAAAGTTGAGGCAAACCGGTGGTTGCTTGGCCAATGTTGATCAAAGGGCCCTGACCCGGTATTGTGGCCGATGGCACAAATTGAGGATAATAATTATCGATGTAAATACCCTTGAACGAAAATCCCGTCAGTTGAGGGTCGATACACTTAATGTCAGCAATCTGGATCCGAGCCACAACCGGGCCTAACAACACTTGCGCTGTGTATGTAACCGGAGGAGGAGGGGTGCTGGCTTTGATCACAGCGTCCATTTGTGCATACGGAGCCGAAAGATCGATCACGTTGGCTAGAATTACATTTTTGTGACCCGTCTGTTGATCGATCGTCAAGGCTATAACTGACTGAATAGCAGCTAAATTAACAGAAGCACGGAGTGTGTTTAATATCCCTGCGTTTTGGGTTGGGAAGTTACCAACAACATAGACCGTTTTTGCCGATGATTTGATACCCGTAAAAGTTTGACCCACGAGCGACAGATTTGGATTTGGCAAAGTCAAATCACGCACCGAAACCACAGCATTGTTCACGTCTAGGAAAAACACAATCCCTGTGCTGAGTGTCGCCACATCATTGGCCACGGCCGGCGATTCAATCGAGCGCGAAAGTGCCCCTTGACCCTCGATGCGTAGGTTCACATTGATTGGTTCCTGACTTTCATCCGGTTTAGGGTCGTTTTCTTTTTGACAAGCTAGTAGCGCCAAGGCAGCAAATGCTACTAAAAAATAATTAAGAGTTTTCATGGCTTTTGGTGTTAAAAGGGTTAATAATTATTGATAGTGATAGGGCTTAGTTAGTTATTTGTTCATTTGCGCCACTTGCGCCAGGTTGTCGGCCGCAACACGCAAACCGTTCTTGGAGGCCGCGTCAAAGAGCGCCGCCGCTGTTGCGTAGTCGCCTTCGAGAGTCATGATCAACCCCGCCGTATTTTGGTATTCTGGGATTTCGTTAACTTTGACTCGCACAAGATAACTTTTGGCCAAAGCCAGATCGCCACTTCCGATGGCCGCGGTGGCTGCATTGATATTGGCTACCGCGTCGCGTGGGAATATCTTGGCCGCGGTCATAAAGAGATCATTGAAATTGGGCGAACCTTGCTTGTAACTTTGAGCGATGAGATACATTTCGTTCAAACTCAAATTGCCGGGCCTCGTTTGTAACACCTCTTTGCTCTCGGCCAAATCGAAACCCGGTACATCGTAGGCAATCGTATAATTCACTCGTCGAAGTGACGGATATAAGTTCTTTAACAGATAACGATAGGGCACTCCTCCGCCAAGGGCTGCCAATTGGCGATCCTTTGCATCGGGCGCTGCTTGTGATCTGATGATCGAAAGCACCCCCTCGCGCATGGGCACCTGCTCATCGTCTTGAACAGCTTGCAGCAAAGCCGGCCAATCCTCGGGCAGAGAGCTTAGAAAGAAAATCGACGAAGAGAATCCATAACGCGATTGAATGAATGCCTTGACGGCCGTCGTTCTGTCTTGGGCCAACACTGTGTTGCTCGCCAAACTACCCTCGGGCGAACAAGTGCCCCACAGCGAGATGCTACGTAGCACAGCATATTTATCTTTATGGACAAGGTCTATCGTTTGTGCAATTTGCGCTAATTCGGCCGTATTACTACCAAAATCAGGTAAAATCACCGACCGACCCACCTCAAAAGATAGGTGTGCGCTGCCCTGTTCGCTTCGCTTTTTGACAGCCTCCGCCTCGGGCACTATATAGGCCAACTGAGGACGAAAAACCACCGGATCGGCCACCAATTTAAGGTTCTCGGCCAACAAAATCGCCGGCAGTATAGCCGAACGAGCACAGCCATCTAAACGCCGATCCAAACGCAACCACGCACCATTCATCCACCCCGCATACGGCACTGCGCTCGAATAGTCGACCGCTTGGCCCCTAGAGGCAAGAATCGACATTGGCGGCGGCAACTCGCCATGGCGAAAAGCCATGATCTCGGCCCGACGCCCGGCAAACTCAATGGCAGGCAGATCCAACGACTCCACGCCGTTATAGAGCACCGGCACGAGCGTCAATTTATCGTTGGCCGTGATCGAATGTTTTGGGCATAGCGCCCTGAAAGAGATCGCCAACCGGCCATCTTGATTCACAACATTCAACTGATCGATAGTTATATTCTTCGGATTTTTGGCCGAGCCCATCAAGGCTACCCCGAATAACAGGGTCGCAAACAAAATACGTTTCATGGTGACTGGGATTTTTAACGAATGAGATAAATTAAAGAGATCGCCGCTTTTGTTGGGCCGAAATAGTTGTGGATTTTATCGTGAGCCACTTGATTGCCACACTGAACACATTCATATTGATCGTACTTCAAACGCACATAACCGGCTCCGACGGATAGCTCTAAATTCCACCGTTTGCCGAGCACGAATTGATAGCCGTAGGTCAATCCGGCTCCGACGCCATAACCCTCATACCTATACTTAGGGTCGATCATATTAAGCAAACTATGGCCGGCCACGTTGAATTGACCCCCCAAACCATGCACTCCAAAGAAATGACCGTTGAAACGCTCGCACAACCAATATCGCAACTCGGGTTGCACCAACCAGTGCGCCAACTTCTTGTTGCTCGTTGCACTACCTTTCACATTCCATGGATTGAAACCAGCCATCATTTCGAGCGTTATTCGCTTGCCAAGCGCAACCTCTACACCCAAATTCGGGGTGAAAGTTGCACCCGCATACAACAAATTGGTCTTTATGCCTACATGCTGCCCTTGGGCTACCAATGAGGAAAGTGCAGCTACAATTATCAATAAACCCAAATACTTTTTCATCGTTTTCTTTTTTTTTATGGATACACTCTCCGCGCGTTCTCTTATTCAATCAACAATCATGCCAAATCAAGTATAGATAGCCCTGCGGCACATTGCGCCCCATTTTCAATCCTTGCATTTATTGACCCTTCGACCCCTCTTATTTATTTTTTCACTCAGCCACCTGTTTCCATTTTTGATCACCCAACTATTTTTTGTACCTTTATCTCTTCAAGACTCTTCAAATTAATTAAAATATGAGCAAAGTAGCATTAATCACCGGCATCACAGGGCAAGACGGAGCCTATCTGGCCGAGTTTTTACTGAAAAAAGGGTATCAAGTACACGGCATCAAACGCCGCTCGTCTTCCTTCAACACCGATCGCATCGACCACCTCTATCAAGACCCGCATATGAATAGCCGCCAACTATTCTTGCACTACGGCGATATGACCGACTCGATGAACCTCACACGAATCATACAAGAAGTGCAACCGGACGAAATATACAATCTGGCCGCCATGAGCCACGTGAAAGTCTCTTTCGACACACCCGAATACACAGCCAACGCCGACGGCACAGGCACACTGCGACTACTGGAATCGATACGCCTGCTGGGCTTGACCCAAAAAACACGCTTCTACCAAGCGTCGACCTCCGAACTTTATGGCCTAGTGCAAGAAGTACCTCAGTGTGAAACCACACCATTTTACCCTCGCTCACCATACGCTGTGGCCAAACTCTATGCCTACTGGATCACCGTCAACTACCGACAAGCATACGGACTACATGCCAGCAACGGCATACTATTCAATCACGAAAGTCCGCTGCGTGGCGAAACATTCGTCACTCGCAAAATCACTCGCGCCGCCGCCAAAATAGCCCTCGCACAACAAGAAAATCTCTTCCTTGGCAACCTATCCGCACAACGCGACTGGGGACACGCCAAAGACTACATAAAAGCGATGTGGCTCATCTTGCAACAAGACGAACCCTCGGATTATGTGATCGCTACAGGCGTCGCAACTCAGGTGCGCGAATTTGTACGTATGGCATTTGAAGTGATTGGCGTTAATCTGAAATTCATAGGCCAAGGACTCGACGAAAAAGGCATCATCGATAGTATCGACAACCAACGCTTCACCCAACAAATCGGGCAAAAATGCTCCTTGAAAGTCGGCCAAGAATTAGTAGCCGTCGATAAAGAATATTTCCGCCCCACAGAAGTCGAAGCATTGATCGGTAACCCCGCAAAAGCCAACAACACGTTGGGATGGAAGCCCGAATACGATCTAAAAGCACTCATCGAAGAGATGATGTTATCAGACATTAAACTGATGAAAAAAGAGGCGTATTTAGCCGCCGGGGGCTACCAAACGCTCAACTATTTTGAATAATTCTTTGTTTTAGACCCAATGGAACTAAACGACAAAATCTATGTAGCCGGTCACCAAGGAATGGTTGGTTCGGCTATCTTGCGGAACCTTCAATCACGTGGTTACACCAATTTCGTGCTGCGCACTCACCGCGAATTGGACTTAACATCACAGGCTGCTGTAACAGAATTTTTCGCCACCCAAAAGCCCGACTACGTTTTTCTGGCTGCTGCCAAAGTCGGAGGCATTCTTGCCAATTCGACCCATATGGCTCAATTTTTCTACGAGAATATCATGATCCAGACCAATGTGATCCATGCGGCTTACCTCAATAGGGTCAAGAAATTAATGTTCCTTGGCTCCTCGTGTATATATCCAAAGTTGGCTGCTCAGCCAATGCGCGAAGACGCTTTGCTCACCGGCCCCTTGGAGCCAACCAATCATGCTTATGCGCTTGCTAAGATTTCGGGCATCAAGATGTGCGATTACTACCGTGCACAGTATGGGTGTGATTTTGTGAGCGTTATGCCCACCAATCTATATGGTCAGGGCGACAATTACGACCTCGAGACCTCTCATGTGGTGCCGGCCATGATTCGCAAGTTCCACCAGGCGAAGGTCGACCTTTCGAGCGAGGTTACTTTGTGGGGTACGGGTTCTGTTTTGCGGGAGTTTTTGCATGCCGACGACATGGCCGATGCGACGGTGTTTTGCATGCTCAATTATAGCGACTATGGTCAGGTGAACGTGGGCTCTCAGTCTGAGCTCACCATCAAGGAGTTAGCACAGACAGTGGCTTCGACCGTTGGTTATCATGGGTCTATTGTGTGGGACAGTTCCAAGCCCGACGGCACGCCTCGCAAGTTGATGGATAGTTCTTTGTTGTATTCTATGGGTTGGCGTCCTAGGATTTCTTTTGAGGCGGGTTTGGCGATGGTTTATGACCAAGTCAAGGGTCGGTTATCTGGTTTGTAGTATTTTTTCGAGTGATTTTAGTTTGATAAGTTTCTATTCAGGTATCAACTCAGTTATACACGGCAATCAAATGCCACTTATGTGGTCGCGGGTTTGATTCTACTTTGAGATTTCTATTCAGTTTCAACTCAGTTATAC
>JAVWYC010000061.1:0-9908 GCA_036661755.1 Mucinivorans sp.
AACTGCTCTTGAAAGGCTTTGTTTTTCTTAACTGCTCTTGGACACTTCGCTTTTCTGAATCAGCTCTTGTGAATCTTTACTACCAAAACCCCACCCCCCTACCCCACACACAAAAAAAGCTGGCCCCGAACTCTAATCAGAACCAACTCTATAAAAAAACAATAAACGAAAAACTTAATCCTCCGTGTGGTAAGTCGCCTCTACATAAATCGCCTTCTGACGAGCCATGCGATTCTTAACCGAAGGCTTTACAAAATATTGACGAGCACGAAGCTGCTTGATTACACCTGTCTTCTCTGTCTTACGTTTGAACTTCTTGAGAGCGCGCTCAATATTCTCGCCCTCCTTGATTTGCATTATTAACATTTTTTCTTTTTTTTAATCGTTTGTAATTGTCTGTGAACAAAGCGAAAACCCTGCTCACCATGAAAGATAGGGAGCCACTCTAAGTGCCTCCTGCGGTAGTAGTATGTCTCTTGTCGTTAAATCCCTGGTGCTACTAAAAATGCCTCCTTTCATACGTTCTCGCTCAATCCGCCGCGCCATAGATGGCGTGATGTACGGGTGAGCGCTCAGAACATTAAGTGGCGCAAAGTTAATATTTATTTTCTTAATTCTAGTACTATCTATCAAAAAACTTTTGCCAATACGAGCCAATACCTCTTTGTCGATGCCTCGGATCTCCAATAATTGCTCCAAAGCATAAAAACCACCAAGCTGCACCCGCCGCACCAAGATCCGATGCGCAAAGATCGGCCCGATGCCATAGACACCACACAAAGCCACGCTGTCGGCCGTATTGAGCTCCACCACATAGCGACGGAATGTCGTGCGCCGATTGTAGGCGCGCCACGGATAGGAACCCGCGCCAAGGGGACGAACCGCGAGCACACTGTCGGCGCGAGCACTGAGGCCCACCCACTGCTCGTCGCTCACAGAGGCTTGCACCCACAGCCGTTTAGCCCCCATGACCACCAAAAGCAAGACAAGGAAAATCAAGACACTACTTTCGGCACGCATTACGGTTGGCTCGGATTAATAATCGCCCAGCGTTTCGCGCAGTTGAGCGAGCGCCATTGTAGCCTGTTCTGCCGAAGGCGCCTTGCCGTGATATTCGTTGGTATCTTCCATAAAATCGACCCCTTTGCCCATCACTGTTTTGGCGAGCACCATCACCGGTTTGCCTTTGCCTGAGGCTGTTTGTTTGGCGTAGGCTAGTGTTTTGACTACTTGTTCCATGTCGTGGCCTGCCACTTCGAGCACTCGCCAGCCGAAGGCCTCGAACTTGGCACGCAGATCGCCCAGTGGCGACACTTCGTCCGTTTTGCCATCGATCTGTTGACCGTTGTAGTCCACTATTGCGATCAGGTTGTCGACCTTACGCGCCGAGGCGAAGCCGGCCGCTTCCCATACTTGCCCTTCTTGCAGTTCGCCGTCGCCCATCACCACAAAGACTTTCCCCGGATCGCCATCAATGCGTTTGGCCAGCGCGTGACCAATAGCCACTGAGATTCCTTGCCCTAGCGACCCGGTGGCAATGTGCACTCCCGGCAGCCCGTAGACTGGCGTTGGGTGGCCTTGCAGGCGTGAGCCCAAGTGGCGGAATGTGCCTAATTCTTTGGGGTCGAAATAGCCGCGACGCGCCAAAACGCTATAAAGCGCAGGCGAAATATGGCCATTGCTCAGATAGAAAACGTCGTGTCCTTGTCCTTTGGTGGTGAAGTCCGTCACGGCAGGGTCCATCACATCAAAAAAGAGCGCTACAATCACATCGGCAGCCGACATCGATCCACCGGGGTGTCCCGAATTGATAGAGGATACCATACGAATTATATCGCGCCGTACTTGCGAGGCGATCTCTTCTAATTTTTTTACACTCGTTTCCATTAGCTATTTTTTGGTACTTATAATTTATATTTTTTGAGTAAGTTTTTGTACTACTCTTATATTGTTAAAAAATTCTTTGGCGAAGACTCTCAGCACGGTGTAGGCTGGGATAGCCAACAACATGCCCAGTATTCCGGCCAGATAGCCTGCCATCAAGATGACGATAAAAATTTCTAGTGCGTGTGCTTTCACGGAGCTAGAATAGATATATGGTTGCAAGATAATGTTGTCTAGCAGTTGGAAGACGATCAACACTATGCTGATTTCGAGCACCACCGAGCTTAGATTCAGCCCCGCAAGAGGCGAAACGGCTGCAATGCCGAGCGCTATGATGGCTCCTATGATTGGGCCGATATATGGAATTACGTTGAGCACCGCCGTGACAAGGCCAATCATGACCGAAGTCGAAAGGTCGAAGCCAATGATATAGACCGAGAGTGCGATCACGATAAGTTTGATGAGTGATTCGATACAGATCCCAATAAAATAGCGTATCAAGAGGTTGGTCGATGAGCTCATTGCGCGTTTGATGCTATCTTCGTAGCGTGTTGGGAAGAGCATCACCACTCCTTGGCCAAAGAGCGAGTCGTCTTTGAGGAAGAAGAACGTAATAAAGGCGATCGAGAAGCCGGCTATTGCGATTTGGGCCACAAGCGAAGTGAGCGAGCCGACTATGTTTTGCACAAAACCCGAATTGAGCAGCGGGTCGATGGCCGTGCTCACCATGGAACGGATAGAGAAATGTGCGGCGGGGAAGGTGGTGTTGATAGAATTTTCGATGGCTTGCATCGGGCTACTGATTAGGTCGCTAATTTGGCTGGGGCTGAAAGATGTGATCATCGAGAGTTGATCTATCACCACCGGCACAAAGAGCCATGCGAGCCCCAAAATACCCACTATCAAGGCTAGTAGAGTCACCACGGCGGCCGCCCATTTGGGGAAGCTCCACGAACGAAATTTGATGCGCATCAACAGGCGCACCAACGGTTTACCGATAAGCGAGAGCACCGCCGCACCCAAAATATAGCACACAATCACATGGAAATACCACACAAAGAAGAGCAGCACGGCAAGCCCTGTGATCATTGCCGCAATGCGGTATTTGTTAGCAAAATTCGTACTCACTTGTCTTTGGATCTTATGGTGGGTTCTGAAAAAAAACTTGCTTTTTCGGCCTTTTGAACTATCGAATCACAAAATGCTCAATTGAGTAGAGAGAGTGTACGCTTTTTTTTGTGATGGAAATTTCGTCGGGGAAAAATCTGATTTTTTCGGAGTTCCTTTTATATGTTTCCTATTTTAGTTTAGCGATAATTGTTTGTGTGCCAACTACTTTTTCGCCTATTGCCACTGTCGGTTCGCTGCCCAGCGGCAGGTAGAGGTCTACTCGTGAGCCGAATTTAATGAAGCCACATTCACGGCATTGTTTGACCTGTTCATTGATTTGTGTACGATTGACGATGCGTCGCGCCACGAAGCCTGCAATTTGGCGAAAGAGTATTTCGTGATCTTTGGTTTGTACCACCGTGGTGGTGCGTTCGTTGAGGGTCGAACTTTTCTCGTGCCAAGCCACAAGGTAGCGCCCGGGGTGATGTTTGAAATAGGTCACCTCGCCCGACACCGGGAACCAGTTGATGTGTACATTCCAAATCGACATGAAGATCGATATTTTGAGTGCTTGGTGCCCCAGAAATTCCTCCTCAAAGACTTCTTCTAGCGCCACCACCGTGCCGTCGGCAGGTGAGTATATGATGCCGTTGTTCTCTTGTGGCATATAGCGCCGTGGCGAGCGGAAAAATCGCACCACAAAGGCCACTATCATCGTCACGATGATGGTCACCGTCAGCCCCAGCCCCGGCCACACGCAGTATGTAAGCACGCTAAGGACTATTGCCAACAGCACAAAGCATAGGATTATGTTGTAGCCCTCTTTATGTATCTTCATTATTTGGATTTTAAGGCTACAAAGGTACAATAAATTTTAGGTACAACCAAACAATTGGTGTAGCCATAAAAAGGGCATCGAAACGATCGAGCATACCTCCGTGTCCGGGTATTATTTTGCCGCTATCTTTGACTCCTATCCATCGTTTGAATTTGCTCTCCACCAAATCGCCACCAACGGCTCCCAAGCCGGCCACAATGCCCAGACCGGCCCAAAGGGTTCGTGTGGCCATTGTGTCGTCGATCGGGGTGACTTGATTTTGGAAATAGAGTTCCCACCAGACTAGCGCCACGCCAACTGAGAATAGGAGCCCTCCGGCAAAACCTTCCCACGATTTTTTGGGCGAAATACTTGGAGCCATCGGGTGGCGCCCGACGGCCGAACCGATCAAGTAGGCGCCAATATCATTGCTCCAGACAAGGGTCAAAAGCACGATCACATAGATCCATTGACTTTGCATTGTCATAAGGATTGCGATTGCTTGCCCGATATAGATAAAGCCCACAAGGTTGGTCCATCGTTGCTTTTGTTTGCCGTCCTTTCCGTGGCCACGGGCTATGTGGGCGGCCGAAAGCCGGAAGAGCTCATAGAGGCTCAAAGCCCCCACCGCGCCCCATATAATATAGTACCAATAATTTTCTGAAGCCACACATTCGATGATCACCCAAACGAGAATCAATCCCGACAAGGTTCTGGTGGCTAGGTTTTTTACATTCATTTTTCTTATTTTTTTTGAGTGCGATGTTTATAGTCTACGCAACACCACGCGCATTGTTGTGCCGCGATCAATTTCGGATCTCAGGACAAAGATTTTCCCTTTGTGATACTCCTCTATAATGCGCCGCGAGAGCGACAAACCGAGCCCCCAACCTCGTGTTTTGGTGGTGAAACCGGGGTGAAAAATCTTGCGCCACGATGATTTGGGGATCCCCTTGCCTGTGTCCTTAATATCGATGCGCAAAGTTTTATCTTTGTTGGAGAGGCGAACCGTGATTTCGCCCTTGCCCGCCATGGCGTCGAGTGCATTTTTCATCAAATTTTCGAGCACCCATTCAAAGAGTGCTTCGTTGACTTGCGCTTGGTAGGGTTCGTCGGCACAGACTTGGTAGTTAATTGTCACAGCGCGCGGAATACGGGTCTGGAAATATTGAACGGTCGAGGTCACTATCTGTTGAATGTTGTGGGGCGAGAGGTTGGTGTCCGACCCAATCTTAGAAAAGCGATCCACCACCTTGCCCAGCCTCACCACGTCGCGTTCGATATCGTTCACTATATCGGGCGGCAGAGGTTGGTCGCGCAGGTATTCGATCCATCCCATAAGTGAACTTGTGGGCGTCCCCAATTGGTGTGCCGTCTCTTTGGCCATGCCCACCCACACTCGGTTTTGCTCGCTCTGTTTGGATGACGAGAAGATAAAGAAGACAAAAGTGATAAAAACGGCAATCAAGCCAAGTTGTATGTAGGGGAAAAAATAGGTGCTGTAAAGTAGTGTCGAATCGTCGTAAAAAACAGTCACCGCGCCGTCTGTGCGGCGTATTTCGATCGGTGTTCTCCCGCCGGAGGACATCTGTTCGAGCTTGGCGCGCAACAGGATCGGATTGTTGATTATAGCCGTGTCCACCAACTGATAGTTGATCACATTCAGATAGCTATCCGTAACAATGGCGGGGATCGAAGGCGTGGATTGTGTGATCTGGATTATGATTTCGCTTTGCAATTGCGAAAGTTGATCCATCTGCGCCGAAAGAGCCAAACCTTGCGACCATAGCTGAATTTCGTGCTTCTCTTTCTTGGCCAACTCTTGCGCCAAAAAACTCGAATAGTATAGCGAAGCGAAACTAATCAAAGCCCCGATCACCACAAACACTAATTTCCACCTATAACCGTATCGCACTTTTTTTGTGACTATTTTAGTCGTCTTTGTTATTTTTTCTCGATGCGGAGTTCAACGAAGAAAAAGCGATCCCCGAAAAGTTGCCTTATGAGATCGCGGTTCCTGCTTTGAGCTCTTTGTCGGGCGCTAGGTTGGTGAACTCTTCGCCCGCAGGGTCGCCTGCAAAGAGCAACATACCTTGACTTTCCACCCCGCGCAACTTACGCGGAGCGAGGTTCATGAGCACTGTCACATTGCGCCCCACGAGCTCCTCGGGCGTGAAATTTCCGGCCACACCGGAGACTATGGTTCGCTCGTCGAGCCCCGTGTCGATTGTAAATTTAAGTAATTTATCTGACTTTTCCACCTTTTCGCACCGCAAAACTTTACCCACTCTAAGGTCTAGCTTTGCAAAATCATCGTATGTGATGATCTCTTTTTGTGGCGCGGCAAGCGGTGCGACTATTTGCGCGGCAGGCTGCGAGGCTTCGAGCGCGGCAGCCTTGATGGCTTGCAATTTGGCTATTTGCGCCTCTATTTGCTCGTCTTCGATTTTGCTAAACAGCAATTCGGCCTGCCCCAGAGGGTGCCCCGGAGCCAAAAGATCGTTGCGCCCCAAGTCACCCCAAGCGAAACTCTTGACCCCGATCATCGACAAAATTTTGTCGGCCGTGAAGGGCAAGAAAGGCTCGGCCGCAATGGCCATCGAAGCCACAATTTGTAGCGCCACATTGAGCACTACCCCCGTACGTTCGGGGTCGGTTTTGATGGTTTTCCAAGGCTCGTTTTCGGTCAAATATTTATTGCCCAAACGCGCTATGTTCATCACCTCAAAGAGAGCCTCACGGAAGTGATACGTCTCAATATTGTGTTCCACAGCCTTACGTTGCACCCCGATCTGAGCCAGGGTGTCGCTGTCGGCTCGGCTCAGCACCGAAGCGCTAGGAACTTTGTTGTCGAAATATTTGGCCGTGAGCACCAACGCCCGATTGACAAAATTACCGAAAATAGCCACCAACTCCGAATTGTTGCGCTGCTGGAAATCGCGCCACGTGAAGTCGTTGTCCTTGGTCTCGGGAGCCGAAGCACACAGGGCATAGCGCAACACATCTTGCTGATTGGGGAAATCAACCAAATACTCATCTAGCCACACCGCCCAACCACGCGAAGTCGATATTTTGTCGCCCTCCAAATTCAAAAACTCATTGGCAGGCACATTTTCGGGCAGATTGTAGCCCCCGTGGGCGCGCAACATGGCCGGGAAAACAATACAGTGAAAAACAATATTATCCTTGCCAATGAAATGAATCATCTTTGTCGAGGGATCTTTCCAATATTTCTCCCACTCGGGCGTTAAATCCTTGGTGGCCGATATATAGCCAATCGGCGCGTCGAACCAAACATAGAGCACCTTGCCCTGGGCCCCCTCCACCGGAACGGGAATCCCCCAATCCAAATCGCGGCTCACCGCACGCGGCATCAAACCGCCGTCGAGCCAACTCTTGCACTGCCCATACACGTTGGGCTTCCACTCCTTGTGCTCCTCTAATATCCATTGACGCAAGAAAGCCTCGTGCTTGTCGAGCGGCAAATACCAGTGGCGAGTCTCTTTGAGCACCGGCACAGCGCCCGAAATCATCGACTTTGGATTTTTGAGCTCCAAGGGGCTGAGCGTCGATCCGCATTTTTCGCATTGATCGCCATAAGCACCCGGCGCACCGCACTTTGGACAGTCGCCCGTGATGTAGCGATCGGCCAAAAACTGCGAAGCCTCGGGGTCGAAATATTGCTCCGAGACTTGCTCCACAAACTCGCCTTTCTCATATAGGTGACGGAAAAAATCGGAAGCCGTCTGGGCGTGAGTGGCGCTCGAAGTGCGCGAGTAAATATCGAAAGCGATGCCGAATTTCTCGAAACTATCCTTGATAATCGTATTGTAACGATCGACAATCGCTTGGGGCGAAACCCCCTCCTTCTTGGCCTTCAAGGTGATGGGCACCCCGTGTTCGTCCGAACCGCAAACGTGAATCACCTCTTCACCCCTTAGACGCAAATAGCGAGTGTATATGTCCGATGGAATATAAACTCCGGCCAAATGACCAATGTGCACCCCACCATTGGCGTAGGGCAAAGCGGATGTTACTAAATATCTCATTGTTAAAAGTTTTATTACTGCTTATATCTGTTCTTGATCGAGGTTTTCTGCCTCACAGGCCAGCTCCTTAATATAGGCGCGACGGCGGCGATGCTGCCTTTTTTCAAATACCTCCCATTGGTTTTGCATGGCTAGGTTGCTCTCCAATTCGGGGTTGCTCTCCGAAAATTTAGCCCCCACTTTTTGCATTCCACCGATCACTTCGTTCATTATAATGGCCGTTATCCCTTTGTTGCGGTACTCCGGGTCGACGGCAATGAGCATCAAATCGACAACATCAACTTTTGGCTTTTTGAGCGCATAGAGCAAGTGAAACCACCCCCAAGGAAACATTTGCCCTCCCGATTTTTGGAGCGCACGCGAAAGCGAAGGCATCGAAATACCAAAGCCCACCAAATTATCTTCACTGTCGGCCACCATCGCAATAAGTTCGATGCGAGCCATCGGTAGGTACATCTTCTCGTAGTGTGCTATCTGGTGCTTGGTGAGCGAACTGTAACCATATAGATTCGCGTATGAGGTGTTGATGAGTTCAAAAATCTTGCGTCCCCAACCTTTGCTGATCATTTCGTGTGCGTTTTTGCAACGCACCACGTGCAGGTCGTTTTTCTTCTCTACGATTTCAGCAAATTTGATGATTCTTTCGGGCTTGGGGTATGGCACCTTGAATCGAAACTCCACCCAATCCACGTCTTTCTCGTAGCCCAAACGCTCCATAAATTCGGCGTAATAGGGGAAGTTGTATAGTGTGGCCATGGTGCTCAGTTCGTCGAAGCCCTCCACCAAGAGCCCCTCTTGATCCATGTCGGTGAAGCCCAGTGGGCCGTGCATGGCTTTCATGCCGCGAGCGGAGAGCCATTTGGCGGCCGCGTTGAGCAGTTGGCTAGCCACCTCGATGTCTTCCACAAAATCAAAGAAACCAAAACGTCCTTCCGGTTTGCCCCAAGCGGTGTTGGCTCGGTGGTTGATTATTGCGCATATTCGCCCCACGATTTTATTTTCTTCGTTGTAGGCCAAGAAGCATTGTGAGTCACAGAACTCAGCGGCCGGATTGCGACCGGGGGTGAGCGTTCCCAATTCGTCGCTCAGCAGCGACGGGACAGCGTATATATTGTCTTTATAGAGTTCCGTTTTGAAGAGCACGAATTTTTTCAGATCGGCTCTCGAATGAATAGGTATAACGTTTACCATATATTATAGCATTAATAATTGTTGTGGGTACAAAGATATGAAAAAAAAATAGCGTTCCAATATTTGGAACGCTATCAAATTCAATAAGCAAATTTATTCTTTGTATCAAGAATGAATTTCTTAATTATTTAGTTGCAGGAGCAGCTGCGCCTTCTGCAGGTTCAGCAACTTCTTCGATAACAGTCATTTGTTGAATCAAAATTTGAGTCAAAGAGTCAGATTTTGCAGTGATTTTTGCTTGAAGAGCAGCGCCAAGATCAGCGATTTTTTGAGCTTCGTCTTCTTTGGCAGCGCCGGTAGCAGCGGTAGCGTCAGAGCAAGCAGCCGACCAAGTGTTAGCGATTGTAGCAACAGAAGATGCAACAGTTACTGTGTCTAGGTCAGTCATTGCAGTTTTTGTAGCAGCTTCGATTGAAGTGTAGGTTTTGCTTGGGCCGCAAGCAACGAGTGCTACTGTTGAAAGAGCGACAAGAGAAAGTAGGATCTTTTTCATTTTTTTGTTTTTTGTTGTTTTGTTTGTTTTTTACGCTGCAAAGGTATAGACAATATTTAGATTAGCAAACTTTTTTTTACTTTTTATGATAAAAAATCAAAAAAAATTATTATCTTTAGCTCGTTTGTGTTCAAAACGTATTAAGGGCGCGTACTAAGTCGTGCAAATAAACGCTTTGGCGAATTATCTCACTTTTTTTTTCGCGCGCTTTTTTTGCGTGCTGCGAGCCGGCGCTATCTTTTTAGTTTGTCCTATCTTGGCTTTATTTCTTTCTATCTTTTTTGTTTGCTCTATCTTTTTAGTTTGTTCTATCTTTTTAGTTTATTCTTTCCCGGCTCTATTTCTTTTCTATCTTTTTAGTTTG
>JAVWYC010000062.1:0-9906 GCA_036661755.1 Mucinivorans sp.
TTTTTGGGAAAAACTGCGTTTTTCTTAACCAGCTCTTGAAAACTGCGTTTTTCTGAACCGGCGATAGCTCGGCTCGCAAGCACGCTCACCTAAACCAAACCCGAAAAACCCATGAAAGCCATAGCCAATATACTAGCCGTGATCAAAGCAATCGGAATACCACGCATCGACTGAGGCACATCACTCAACGCAAGCTTCTCTCGCATACCAGCAAATAAAACAATCGCCAACGTGAAACCCAAAGCCGTCGATGCCGCGAAAACTACACTGTGCGCCAAATTCATCTCCTTCTGTACCAGCAAAATAGCAACCCCCAACACCGCACAGTTAGTGGTGATCAATGGCAAAAATACACCGAGCGCCGAATATAAAGCCGGCGAAACCTTCTTTAACATAATCTCCACCATCTGCACCAAAGCCGCAATCACCAATATATAAACAATGGTCTGCATATATTCGATCCCCAACGGCACAAGCACATAATACTGCAAAAGATAGGCCGCAATGGCTGCAATGGTGATCACAAAAGTGACCGCCGCCCCCATGCCGAGCGAAGTGGATACCTTGGACGATACACCCAAAAATGGACATATACCCAAAAATTGCGCCAAAATTATATTGTTAACAAAAATTGCGCTTATAACAATTACAAAATATTCCATCTTTTTGTTTTAATGAGTTTCTAATTTTTTAGTTTCGCGGTCGCTTTATTAAAGAGCACAATCAAGTAACCCAACACCATAAACGCCCCCGGAGCAAGCACAAAGATCAATATCCCATCGCCATCGATGAACTTTGTACCAAAAAATGAACCTGCACCCAAAGCCTCGCGCACAGCCCCAAGCAAGGTGAGCGCCAAAGTGAAGCCCAGGCCAATGCCCGCACCGTCAATCAACGAACTGAGCGGCGTGTTTTTGCACGCAAATGCCTCCGCACGACCCAAGATAATACAGTTCACCACAATAAGAGGAATAAAAACCCCTAGTGAAGCGTAAATCGCTGGCACATAAGCCTCCATCACCAACTGCACCACTGTGACAAACGAGGCGATGATCACAATAAACGAAGGTATGCGTATCATCGAGGGGATCACTCCCTTGACGAGCGAAATGGCCAGATTGCTCATCATGAGCACAAACATCGTGGCCGCCCCCATGCCCAGGCCATTGATGGCCGAAGTGGTGGTGCCCAAGGTGGGGCACATGCCCAGCAGCAGCACAAAGGTAGGGTTCTCTTTGATAAGCCCTTTCGTAAAATTTTTCCACTGATTCATTTTATCTTTCTTTGACGAACCTCGGTTTTGCTTTGGTTCTGTGTGATTAACATTTTTACTTCTCTTCTATCGTGTGCGTGTTTGTCGTCTTTCGCGCCCACGCATAGGCTTGCTGCTTGTATCTTCTTCTTTGGGCGTTGCGCGGGTGGTGGTAGCCCCCGAGGCGGCGCTACATGTGGCTCCCGTAGCGGCGTCCTGAGTTTCGTTTTGGGTTACGGGAGCCGTTTTTTGTGGGTTAGGTGTTTCGGCGGATGTGGCCTGATGGCTCTCTTTTTCTGTTGTGAGTGTCCCTTTGATTTCTTGTGTTGTGGCGCCCGAAGAGGCGTCGCTCGTTGCGCTGTCTTTGTTCGTTATTTCGCAGAAAACGTTGTAGGCCGCCGCCACAGCAGCAGTGTAGGCGCGCGAAGAGATAGTGGAGGCTGTGATCGCGTCCACATCGCCGCCATCTTTCTTGACCATCAATTGCCACGAAGCTGGATCTTTGCCCGAAAATTGCACCGAAAAATCAGATTTGCTAGGCTCTATTTTATCGCCCAGGCCGGGAGTCTCTTTCTGTTCGAGCACCGATATTTTGTTTATTGTCCCGTCGATATTAAAGCCCACTAAGAGCGAAATTGTGCCTCCAAAACCATTTTTAGAGAACGTTTGAACTGCGTAGCCCACTGTTTTTTCGCCCATTTTAGCTTCGTAGACGGCCACATCTTGGCCTTCTATTTGGCGGGTTTGCACCTCTTTCGATGGGTCGTTGTCGAAGGCCGGCAGCACTTGGGCGATGGCGGCGGCTGTTTTGTCGCTTTTGGCTTTGGCGATAGGTTCTTTGGTCAATATATAGACACCGCCCACGGAGCCTGCCGCCACAAGGGTGATCGTAAGTAGCACGATCACCATATTTTTCAGATTACTTTCCATATCTTTTCTTTCTCCTTTTTTTTATTTTTTAGCTCCAAAACGTTTTGGCTTCATATACATATTGATCAACGGCACGGTGGCGTTCATTATCAAGATAGCGAAAGAGACCCCCTCGGGGTAGGCTCCCCAGGTGCGGATCAAAATAGTGAGCAGCCCAATGCCTACGCCATAGACGATCATGCCCGAATGGCTCATTGGCGAAGTGACGTAATCGGTGGCCATGTAGATAGCTCCCAGAATGGCCCCTCCTGCAAAAATTTGGAACAGCGGCGAGGCATAACGCGAAGGGTCGACTCCCCACAAAATGGCCGAAAAAAGAGCCATCGTGCCTAGCACCATCACCGGAATATGCCATGAAATAACTCGGCGCACCAAAAGATAGACCCCCCCCAAGAGAAGCAAAATGCCGGCAATCTCGCCCATCGAACCGCCCTTGTCGACCCCGAGCATCATATTGCCCATGTCGAAAGTTGGCATCGCGCCGCTGAATGTAGCTCCTTTGGCCATCGCCAGAGGCGTTGCTCCGCTCACCCCGTTGACGGTGTAGGTTGTCATCTGGACAGGGAAAGAGACGAGCAAAAAGACGCGTCCCACAAGAGCCGGGTTGAAAATATTGCGCCCCAAACCACCGAAACTCATCTTGGCCACCCCAATGGAGATCAAAGCGCCAAGCACAACCAACCATGGCGAAATTTCGGCAGGCAAGTTGAACGCCAAAAGCAAACCCGTCAGAGCGGCCGACGAATCGGAAATACTAGAAGGCCTTTTCAACAAAAAACGAGTAATAGCCCACTCAAAAATAATACACGAAAGCACCGCCACTGCCGAGGTGCAAAGTGCCGACATACCATATATCCAAATCGAAAAAGCGAGCGCCGGCGATAGTGCGATAAGCACATCACGCATCAAAGACGAGGTGTTTTCACCCGTGTGTAAGTGAGGTGATGGAGATACTATTTTCATATTTTTTCTTTAACTTTTTTGTATTTTTGTTAGTCACACTCTTTTGTCGCATTTTGTTTTTGAGTGAGTCTATTGCTGCATTTTATTCTTAATCACCCCTCTTGTCGCATTCTATTTTTGAGTGAGTTTGTTGCTGCTTTTTTTTTGAGCTGGGGAGGCTATTTGCGGCGTGCGCGGATCAATTTCATGGTCTCGCCCTTGCCCAAACGGATGTAGTCCAACAGGGGTAAGGCCGCCGGGCAGGTGTAGGCACACGACCCACACTCGATACAATCGGTGATATGCTCTTGCTCCAAACGTTCATAGAGCGCTAATTTACTGATCTTCGATAACAGATATGGCTCCAAGCCCATCGGGCACACATTCACGCAACGCCCACACGAAATACAAGGGCCCGCCTCGGCGCGTGCAGCCCCCTCTCTTGGCACCACAAGCACACCCGAAGTGCCTTTGGTGACCGGGGCAGCGGTGTTGCTCATCGCGCGCCCCATCATTGGGCCGCCGTTGATTACTTTGCCCGTATTTTCGGGCTCTCCGCCGCATTGAGCGATCAAATCGGCGATCGAACTACCAACGCGCACAAGCAAGTTGCGGGGTTCACTCAGCGCCACGCCGGTCACTGTCACCACACGCTCAAAGAGCGGTTTGTTTTTCTGTACCGCCTCATATATGGCCACCACCGTGCCTACGTTTTGCACCACCGCGCCAACTTCGATCGGCAGCCCGCCGCTCGGAACCTGACGCCCTGTGATAGCTTCGATCAACTGTTTTTCGCCCCCTTGCGGATATTTCATTCTTAGGGGCACTACTTCGATCCCCCCAGTGGCCTTAGCTCCAAGCAGGGCAATGGCTTGGGGCTTGTTGCACTCTATACCGATATAGCATTTTGTGACCCCCAGAGCCTTCATTATTATCCGGCAACCAACGATTATCTCGTCGGTTCGCTCCACCATTAGTCTCTCGTCGGCTGTCAAAAAAGGTTCGCACTCCACACCGTTTATAATGAGTACGTCGGCTGTTTTGCCCGGCGGCGGGGTGAGCTTCACCGCGCAAGGAAAAGTAGCCCCACCAAGGCCCACAATGCCGGCAGCGGCTATCTTCTCGATGATTTGTTTGCCCGACAAGTCGCATTGCTCCACCAAGGTTGTCGATCGGTCGATTGCCGGATCCCACACATCGTCTTGTGTGGTGATTGTGACGGCCATCTTGCGCACTCCGCCCCCATCGGCCACTAGGCCCACAGCGCTCACCGTGCCGCTCACCGAGCTATGCACGGGAGCCGAAACAAAGCCGCTAGCGGCCGCTAGTGGCTGACCAACGACCACCGTGTCGCCTTTTTTGACCAACACCTGAGCCGGAGCGCCAATGTGTTGCGACACAAAGATCGACACCTCTGATGGTAGTTTCGCACTTTGGATTGCTTTGTCTTTAGAAATTTTATAGTCTAGCGGATGTATGCCGCCCATTGAAAATGTTTTCATCACGTCGATTAATTTTGAGTATTTTCCTCTTTCTTTTCGCTCTCCGGCGCGTTTGGTTCTACGCTTGTTGCTTGAAGTGCGGGGGCGGGTTCCGTGCTACGAGCGGGGAAACCGACCTCCCATATTGCACCCGTTGGGCATTCGGCCACACATTTACGACACAGCTTGCAAATTGCCGGATCGATGTAAGCCAAATTATCTTCGAGTGTTATCGCCCCAAAAGGACATATTTTCACACACTTGCCACACCCGATGCAAGCCACAGTGCATGCCTTTTTGGCCACAGGGCCGCGATCTTTGTTGACACACGAGACAAAGATACGGCGATCTTTAACCCCTTTTTTGCGTAGCTCGATCACCATTTTGGGGCACGCCTTGACACACGCGCCACAAGCCGTACATTTATCTTGATCTACTTCCGGCAAGCCGGTTTTTGTGTTGATATGCAAGGCGTCGAATTTACACACCCTCACACAGTCGCCAAGGCCCAAACAGCCCCAAGCACAATCCGTATGACCACCATAGAGTGACGCTTCGATAGCACACGTAGAGGCTCCGTCGAAAACATTGGTGCGATCTCTGTTGCAAAGTGAACCATTGCAACGCACAACAGCCACTTGGGGTTCGTGTTCCGGAGCTATTTTTCCTAGATGCTCGGCCACTGCCTTCATCGTATCCTGACCGCCAACGGGGCAATAAATCGAGCTCAGATCGTCGGCCTTGACCGCCGCGGCCGCCAAACCCCTGCAACCCGGAAAGCCGCACCCTCCACAATTGGCCCCGGGCAGCAAAGCCTCGGTAGTGTCGATCCGAGGATCTTCGATGACCTTGAATTTTTGGGAAACGAAATAGAGTACCACAGCCGAAATAACCCCAATAGCGCAAAGCACGATCAGAGTATAAAGAAATACATCACTCATTATTCAATAATTGTTATCGACACCCCTGCGCCAAGGCCGAGTATCTTTATTAATATATAGTATACCACAACAGAGCCAAGGGCAGTCAGCCCGGCGGCCAATTCACCTACACCCAAAGCCTGCAAAAGCAAAAGCATACCAATGAGCAACACCGCAGGCACAAGATAGGCCCAAGCCACGGCCGCAAAACCCATGCCCCGCGTGACTTCGATCAACAGTCGATCGCCCACTTTGCGAGCCACGCCACGGCTTATGAGTGTTATTTCTTTAGCTTTGGCCGTGCCGCACATCGAGGTGGCCGCGCAACTTTGGCACGCCTGAGCACAATCGATCATGGCGGTGATTTTTTCGCCCTCTATTTTGGTGATAATTGCTTCTTGTTTCAACTTTTTTCAAAAAATAAAAACAAATATAGCTTTTTATTTTTAATTTTACGCCAATAAACATTAATATATTATGACTAGGGATTGTGATTTTCTCGTTATTGGTAGTGGTGTAGCGGCTTTGAGCTATGCTCTGCAAGTGGCCCGACGTGGGCGAGTTTTGATTGTTAGCAAGGCCACTTTGACCGAAACCAATACGCGTTATGCGCAAGGAGGCATCGCCGCTGTGCTCTATTCGACGAGCGATCTGGCGCGTCACATCGAAGACACTATGGTTTGTGGCTCGGGCATCAACGATCGCGAAGTGGTGGAGATGGTAGCTCGTTCGGCGGCCGAAGCGATCGACAACCTCACCTCGTGGGGCGTGGAGTTCGACCGCAACAAAGGGAGCGACCATTACGCCTTGGCGCGCGAGGGGGGGCACTCCGAAAACAGAATCCTGCATCACAAAGATTCAACGGGGCTCGAAATCCAGAACCGTCTGGCGGCCGCTGTGGCAGCTGATCCAAATATCGAAATCTTGGAGCATCACTTTGCAATCGATTTGCTCACGCAGCATCATTTGGGTAAATTGGTCAAAAAATCACTGCCGGGTACGGAATGTTACGGCGCTTATGTGCTCGACATTGCAACCGGTTTGGTTCATACTTTTTTGTCTAAGGTTACCATTCTAGCCACGGGAGGCATCGGCAATATTTATAACACAACAACCAATCCACCACTGGCCACGGGCGATGGTATTGCGATGGTTCATCGAGCCAAGGGCGTGTTGCGCGATATGGAGTTTGTGCAGTTTCACCCCACGGCTCTTTACAATCCGGCCGAGCGTCCTTCATTTTTGATTTCCGAGGCTGTGCGTGGTTTCGGCGCTGTGTTGCGCACCCAAGACGGCAATGAATTTATGCAGAAATATCATCCCATGGGTTCGCTTGCTCCGCGTGATATTGTGGCGCGCAGCATAGACACCGAGCTCAAGGCCAGCGGTCAAGACTATGTCTATCTGGATATTACGCACCGCAAGGCCGACGAGATTCGCGAGGCTTTCCCGATGATTTATCAGAAGTGCCTCTCTTTGGGTATCGACATCACGCGAGAGATGATCCCGGTGGAGCCGGCGGCGCATTATTTGTGTGGCGGAGTGGAGGTTGATATGAATGGTGAGAGTTCTATTTCGCGCCTTTATGCTATTGGTGAGGTGTCGCGTACGGGGTTGCACGGTGCTAATCGTTTGGCTTCTAACTCGATTTTGGAGGCTGTGGTTTATGCTACTTGTGCGGCCGATCATTCGGCGCGTCGTATTGTTGATTTGCAGTTGCAGGGGGGGATTCCCGATTGGGATTTTGCGGGCACTACTTCGCCCGAGGAGATGGTGCTTATCACGCAGTCGATCAAGGAGATGCAACAGGTGATGAGTTATTATGTTGGTATTGTTCGTTCCAATTTGCGATTAGAGCGTGCGTTGGAGCGTATTGGTATTATCTATAACGAGACTGAGCATTTGTATCGTCGTTCGACGATTTCGGTTGAGTTGTGTCAGTTGCGTAATATGATTGCGGTTTCGTATTTAATCATCAAGCAGGCTCATGCTTTGCATCGTTCGGTGGGTTTACATTATTCGTTAGATTATCCGTTGCCGAAGTAGTGTGGGGTTTGGGGGTTTGGGGGCACGCGCTTGCGCTTGTGCCCGGCTAGCGCGGTTGCGCGCCGAGCGGTTTTTTGCGCGCAAGCTGCGTGAGTTTTTTTGTTTGTTCTATCTTTTTAGTTTGCTCTATCCTGGGGGTACACAAACCCCCAGGATAGTACAAACTAAAAAGATAGAGCGGTTTGCGAGACACGCAAAGCTCGCGCAGCTTGCGCGCAAAAAACCGCTCGGCCGCCCCAAACCCTCGCGGGGAAATTGACAGTTAACCCTTGAAATGTATGCAAAAACTGAATCACCAAAAAAAATAGCTTAAATTCTAGTGTTATTTTCTTAACAACACAATTTTTTTATATCTTTGCAGTTCATTTATGTGAGAAACTGAATTACTAACTCTAAAAATAATAATGCTATGTCTGTAAATCTTGAAAAGTACGGTATCACCGGCGTGAAAGAGATTATTCACAACCCATCTTATCAACAACTTTTTGTTGACGAAACTAACCCAAGACTCGAAGGTTTCGAGAAAGGTACCCAAACCAACACTGGCGCCGTTAGTGTTAAAACTGGCGTTTTCACAGGCCGTTCGCCTAAAGATAAATACATGGTGCTCGACGCTTCAACCAAAGATCACTTCTGGTTCAAAGACGAAAAAAGCCCATTCTCGCCAAACTTTGCAATGAAAGCCGAAACTTTCGACAAACTCGAAGCATTGGCCGTCAAACAACTATCAAACAAAAATCAACTCTATGTTGTCGACACTTTCTGTGGCACCAACGAAGATACTCGTATGAAAGTACGCTTTGTGATGGAAGTTGCTTGGCAAGCTCACTTTGTGACCAATATGTTTATCCGCCCTTCACACTACGAATTGGCAAACTACGGCGAGCCTGATTTCGTGGTGCTTAACGCGTCGAAATGCGTTAACCCAAATTGGAAAGAAATGGGCTTAAATTCAGAAAACTTTGTGGCATTTAACTTGACCAAAAAATTGCAAGTTATCGGCGGAACATGGTATGGTGGCGAAATGAAAAAAGGTATGTTCGGTATCATGAACTACTATATGCCTTTGAAGGGTATCGCTTCGATGCACTGCTCGGCTAACGTGGGCAAAGATGGCGACGTGGCTCTCTTCTTCGGTCTTTCGGGGACAGGTAAAACCACTCTTTCGGCCGACCCTAAACGCTTCTTGATCGGCGACGACGAGCACGGTTGGGATTCTCACGGTGTATTCAACTACGAAGGTGGTTGCTATGCCAAAACAATCAACCTAAGCAAAGAAAACGAACCTGATATCTGGCGTGCGATCCAACGCAATGCGTTGCTTGAAAACGTTACTGTTTTGCCTGATGGCACACCTGATTATGCCGATGGTTCGGTGACCGAAAACACACGTGTTTCGTACCCAATTTTCCATATCAACAAGATCGTTTTGCCTTCACGCGCAGGTCACGCCAAGAAGATTATCTATCTTTCGGCAGATGCTTTTGGTGTGTTGCCTCCGGTTTCGATTTTGGACGAAAAATCGGCTCAATATCACTTCCTTTGTGGTTACACCAGTAAATTGGCTGGTACAGAGCGTGGCATTACCGAGCCTACTCCATCTTTCTCGCCGGCTTTTGGTGAAGCATTCTTGACTGTTCACCCAACAATTTACGCCAAAGTTTTGGCAGACAAGATGAAAGAGCACAAAGCTACTGCATATCTTGTAAACACTGGTTGGAATGGTACGGGCAAACGTATTTCGATCAAGGATACTCGTGCTATTATCGATGCGATCATCGATGGTTCGATCGAGAAAGCTCCTAAGCTCAATGTTCCAATTTTGAATTTGGTTGCTCCTAAATCTTTGCCAAACGTGTCGGAGGGTATTTTGGATCCGCGAGACACTTACAAAGATGTTAAGGAGTGGGAGGCTAAGGCTAAATCATTGGCTGCTAAGTACATTAAGAATTTCGAGCAATATTTGCCAGAGGGAGCATCATTGGTTGCTTCGGGTCCTCAGTTGTAGGTTTTTGTTTCGATTTCGATTTAGGAGGGGGGTACTCGTTGTTGAGTGCCCTCTTTTTTTGTGTGAATATTTTTTCGGGTTGGTAATATGGGCTGCGGGGTGGGGGCTTGTGCTTGTATCAAGCTATAACCGGTTTAGAAAAGTGCAGTTTCCAAGAGCAGTTAAGAAAAACAAAATATCCTAGAGTTGGTTAAGAAAAACGCAGTTTCCAAGAGCAGTTAAGAAAAGCAAAATATCCTAGAGTTGGTTAAGAAAAACGAAGTTTTTCACAAAAAGTTTTGGGTGACTTTTTCAAAAGTCACGATTCGGCACGGCGCCGGCACGGCG
>JAVWYC010000063.1:0-9861 GCA_036661755.1 Mucinivorans sp.
TCGCGCCTAGCTAAATATTTTTTTTTTTATTTTGCCGTGGCTACTATTATTTTATAAAAAATTAATTGAAGTGGGGGGGGCGGGGTTTACACACCCCCCCGGGCTAGAACAAACTAAAAAAGATAGTACAAACTAAAAAACTAGACGAAACCAACCTCTATCTCATTACCCTTACTATCCCACTGACGAATCTCGACAGGATAAACCCTAACGTCAGGATCAAAAGAAACAGTGAGCGTTAACTCAATATCACTACCAACCATATCTTTAATATATGACGACAAATCAACCGGTTGCTCTAACTCAAAATCAACCTCCTTGTTTTTAACATATAAAGTCAACACAGTTGTATCTAAGTTGCTTGTTGAGAAGCCAAGTAAATTCAAAGTCGGACTACGCAAACGATTACCTTCAACCGTAAAATTAGGCATACCCACCATCACCCCACTCGAAGGCTTCAAGGTATTGAAATTCAATGCACTAGCCACACCACTCAGAGTAGCACGAGCCGCCGTAATCTCACCAAACTTGTCGGTATTGACAACAACACGCAATTTCTTAGACACCACTTCTGGTACAAATGCTAGCACATTAGGGCTATTAAGAAGAACCGATATTTGGCGCATCGTATCGCTAACCCCCAAAGCATACAACACAGGACAAGGCGGCAAAGCTCCATTTGCATCGAATGGCAAGCCTACCCCAAGGTTTACTATCGTGTCTTGACCGCTCACCACAAGAGGCGCAATAGGCTCGTTGTGTAACAGTACGCCATATTTGCCCGGCAACAAAGCCACGTGAGCTATCCCGGATTCGGAATGAACAATAATCGGCTCGGCTTTGTAATCAAAATTAGGATATAAATAATAACAAATTGATGTTGCTGCTGCCTTTTGGTGAATACCTTGCGCATAAGAAGCACCAAAATCTGACGACGAAACATTAGACTTATTTTCGATAATGTTGGTTGTCAATTCCACCATTGGAATTTCGTAGATATGCTCCTTCACACAGCTTTGCATCAAACAAAGCATCAAAGCAGCACAAGCTATTATATATTGATTAGTTTTCACTTTTTATAGTTTTTTTCTGATTAAATATACGATAAACGAAGCTCACCTTAATTTTCGTAGGGAGGAATGGAGAGACACGATTAAAGCTATCGATTCTGAAATTATCACCTTGATGGAAAATATATTTGTCGATATTTTCGTTTACGTACCCTGCCGAAATACCTGCATCAAGATAGAATCCGCTTTTGCCGATCGGCAAGACATAGCCCACCGAAATACCGGCGCTCCAAAAATCACTTTGCGAACCAATGCGTGAATCTTGACGTTTATTGTAACTACCAATCGAGCCATAGAGACCAACATACAAACCATCAAAGGCTTTTCGTCGACCGGTGGCATAGAATCGCAGTTCCGGCGAAATGAGCGACACATTGAATTTATTATTCTTAGAATAATTCCACTTTGAATAATAGCCCTCCACAACAGCCGAGAATCGATCAGAGAAATAAGCATCGAGTTCAATGCCCGGTTTGAGCACCAAGGTGGTCAGAGCATTAATCCCAACACCAAAAACGGCGAAACGCCCCTTGGCCTTCTGTATTTCTTTTAGTTGCGCTACTCGTTGATTACTTTCGCGAACACGCACGGCACGTTTTTCGGCTTGTTCCGTTGTGCGTTGTTCTTCATTTATTTTGATAAGATTTTCGGCCGAAAGTGCTCGCGATATGCCAGTTGCATCGATTGACATACGTCCATCGGCATCAAATTTAACACTTGGTTCGCGTTCTGATTTTTTGATCTTGCGAACTCTATTGTTTTTGTTATAAAGTCCTTTGGTTGCCAGGGTTGACGCATCGGTAGTTTCGACTACTTTTGGTGTAGGGCTAAGCGCCGGAGGTACGATCTGAATGGCTCCCGAATTATCTATTTGCGGCCCTGTTGCCGAAGCAATAGGCACTTTACCGGTTTGTTGTGTTGATTGATCTTTTGTTTTAGCCGCCACCGTTGTATTTTTGCCATATACGGCATCAATTTGCGAACGCGCCAAGCTTTCATCAAAGGCAAAGGCAGAAACATCAAGCATTTGATTTTTAGAGGTCGATTGGCCCAACTTCGCTTGGCCGGAAATCACCGCAGTCGACTCATTCAGTGTATTTTCCGTACGCACTTTGTCGACTTTATTTTGCAGATTTGCTTGGATTTGTTTTTGCTTTAACTTTTGTTCTTGTCTTGCTTTTCGTTCTTCCGGCGTTAATTTTTTGGCATGAATTTTTTCATTCAATTTTTCGCGTGTGATCAATGGCGCGACAAGCGCGGTGGTCAACGAATCGTGATCTGCGATATATTGATTTGTCGTCGGCTCGCTAGATATGCTTGATGTTGGAGCTTTTAGGTCGACGTTGCTGACCTTTAGGCTATCTTTTTTAGCCGGCCGTAAAGGTTGATATGAGAATGTAATAGGCTCAAAATAAGGCGAATAGATCTTTGTCGTATCCATTCCGGGGATCACTTTACTCACATCATTAAAATCAACTTGCACCGACGAATCACTTTTGGCCATATTGGTCAACCATTGCAAGTCATCATATTCCCAGTCAATTTTCTGTTCGGACAAGATTTTTTCGAGCGGATAGCGCGAACCTATAATCACGGTAACTATTGCTTGGCGTCCACTCAAGGTGCCGGAATAATTGCGTGTTGTAAAATCGTCTTCGGAGAGCAAATTATTACAAATCATATGCGATTTGACGGTGTTACTGAGCACCTTGGCCAGATTTCTATTTTGAACTATCGTTTTACCCTCAGTGTGGACATAACTTTCGACCCAAATTTTCCATTCACCCGATCGAAGTTTTTCGCGATAAGTATCCACCAACATAGCGATATAGGTTAGTGATGGTTGATGAGCCGATGTAAGGAGTATTGGTTTAGGCGAAGATGGTGATAAAGAAAATTCAACGTCCATGTAATGAGATCTACCATCAGTTGACGCCCACACCTGTTGCGCCTGTGCCACCGGCAAACACATTGCAACAAATAATATAATAAATAATTTTCGCATAGTTACACTATCAATTAATACGCAAACAAGGTGTGTTATATATCTTCAACATTAAATTGGTATCCCAGTCGTTTACCTGTTTTTAGGCGTGACATTTCTATTTTTGTGTTTACACTTTCCACTGTGATTTGTTTGCTCAGCGCATATGGTGGCACCAATAAATCGAAATCCAGAGCATAAATAATTGCATTTTCAACAATATCAACAATGGCTTGCGAAGAGATAGCTCCTTGCCCAAAATTATTATGACGATATTCCATTTGTCGTTTACCCTCCACAAAATATTGTTTTTCGCGATTAACAAAAACGCGCGCAATAAGGTAACCCAAGTCGTCTGTACGATTAAATTTGAGCGAATCACTCAAAAAATTATAGATATTGATCACTCCGCAATAGCCATTGCTCGAGTCTGCTTCGACATAAGAATTTTGCCAAATCGGGTGTGAACGGTCGAACTTAAAGACATTGGTGTGCATCGAGAAGATCAAAACATCACCCGCAATTTGCAACTGCGCTTCGAGTTTGCCTCGATCGCGATATTCGAGCTTGATTCGCCTGTCGAGCCCTTCGATCTGATCATTAACCTCCGAAGCATACTCGGCCAGAATCTCTTTGAGCTCTTGCATCACCTCGTGCGTTCGGTCGTAGACCTGCTGCTTGAGCACTGATTTCTCGCGAATGGTGGTCGTTATTTGTTCTCGTTTCATATTTCTATTTCGTTGCTTTGCGAATTTTTACAAGTTTACCCAGTAAAGCTTCCATCGAGCTAAGTTTCAGCATGTTAGCTCCGTCGGAAAGAGCGCGACCAGGATCCGGGTGTGTCTCGATAAAGAGTCCGTCAACCCCGGCAGCAATACCGGCGCACGCTATTGTCTCTATCATTTCGGGCACTCCTCCCGTCACGCCACTGGCGGTATTGGGCTGTTGGAGCGAATGTGTGGCATCGAGAATGACCGGGAAACCGGTTTTTTGCATAATAGGGATCCCTCGGAAATCGACCACCAAATCGCCATAGCCAAAAGTTGTCCCTCGTTCGGTGAGCATCACCTTATCGTTGCCCGCGCTAACCACTTTTTCTGCCGCAAATTGCATAGCATTTGGCGAAAGAAATTGCCCCTTTTTGATATTCACCCAACGCCCCGTACGTGCCGCTGCTTCCAGCAGATCGGTCTGACGACACAAAAACGCCGGGATTTGAAGCACATCGACATATTCGGCCGCCATGGCAGCTTCGCCTGCCGTGTGAATATCGGTCACGGTGGCTATGTTGAACTTTTTGCCCACACGAGCCAAAATTTCGAGCGCACGACGATCGCCAATACCGGTAAAAGAATCACTACGCGAACGGTTGGCCTTACGATAAGAACCCTTAAACAAATAAGGAATACCAAGGCGCATGGTAAGACCCACCATGTGCTCGGCAACAGCAAAAGCAAGCTCCTCGCTCTCGATGGCGCACGGACCTGCTATCAGAAAAAAATTGTCGCTGTTTTTTATATATTCTTGTGTCATACGTTGACTTGTTATTGTGTTATTTTTAGCGCCTACCCCACTCTATTCTTATCGCCACTTTGCCGGTACTTTACAGCCACTCTGACCCCCTATCTTCTGCCGCCACTTTGCCGGTACTTTTTACAGACAGCGTGCCCTGTATCTGCCCGGTTAATCTTGTGTGGGTTCTACGAATTTCACGTCTTCCAATCCCTTGGGCATATATTGTTGTTCGACTCGTGAATTTGGGTAGTTATGGGGATATAAATAACCATCACCATAACCTTCTCTTTTCATGAGTTCCGTTGGCGCATTGCGCAAATGGAGCGGCAAGGGTCGGTAACCGTCTTTTTCGACAAAAGCCATCGCGCTGTTTATCGCTTGATAGGCTTTGTTGTTTTTGGCACTACGCGCCAAATATATTGTACATTCGGCTAGCGGAATGCGCGCTTCGGGCATTCCCAAAGTATGCACGGCATCGAAAGTCGCCTGAGCGAGCAACAATGCGTTGGGGTTAGCCAAACCAATATCTTCGGCCGACAAAATCACGAGCCTGCGCGCCACAAAACGAGGCTCCTCACCACCGGCCAACATCCGAGCTAAATAATATATCGCCGCATCGGGATCGCTCCCCCTAACCGACTTAATAAACGCCGAAATCGTATCGTAATGTTCCTCGGCCCCTTTGTCGTATTGTGCCGTATTTTGTTGCAATGCCTCGCGCACGGTGGCATCGCTGATCACAATTCGCCCCGTTGTGGTGGAGCTCAGCGTGTCGAGTATGTTGAGCATTCGACGCGCATCACCATTGCTCATCGCCACGAGCGCTGCCGTACTTTCGACACTAACATCGCGCGAGGAGAGGAACTTATCTTCCTTCAAAGCACGGTGCATCAAGGTCAGCAAATCCTTCTCGCCGATCGATTCCAGCACATAGACCGCACAACGCGAAAGCAAAGGACGTATGACCTCAAAACTAGGGTTCTCGGTTGTGGCTCCAATCAGCGTTATCACCCCCTGCTCCACCGCGCCGAGCAATGAATCTTGCTGCGATTTGTTAAAACGATGGATTTCGTCGATAAACAAAATCGGCGATCGCCCACCATTCAAGAATCGCGAACTCTTCGATTTTTCTAGCACCTCACGCACTTCTTTAACCCCCGAATTAACGGCCGACAAAGTAAAAAACTCGCGATCAAAAGCCTGTGCCACAATACCCGCCAAAGTAGTCTTACCCACACCCGGAGGCCCCCACAAAATCAACGAAGGCAAAGTCCCTGTCTCAATAAAACGAGTGAGCACCGATACAACTTTTTCTTGCCCTACATATTGCGATAAGCTAGTGGGACGTAATCGTTGCGCTAATGGTTCACTATCATACATGCCACAAAGTTATGTATTTTTTCTCAATTAAGCACACTTTTATTACACTTTGTGATAAGAATATGAAAAATAGTTATCTTTGCCTCACAATATTAGACTATAAATGACAATAAGAAATGGGCATTAAACGTAAAATAATCATTGGATTTATTTCTATCGGGTCACTTCTCTTCCTTTCGGGGGTGATTTCTTCGGGTGAACTCTTGCGCCTAAACCGCACAACATCAGACCTTTTGAAGCGTTCTAGGGGCAATATCGAGTTGAGCAAAACGATGCTCGACGCCGTGCAAGAAGAGAACACGGCACTGCTGATGAGTTTGGTGGATTCTTCGGCCATTCCCGACTCGCTGCTCGCGCTCCATCGCGCCACTTTCGCCACAGCGCTCAAAGAGAGTTTCGGGCACTTTCGCCAATACGATTCACCAACCACCGCCCTTGATCATATTGCAGCCTCGGCCGCCCAATATGATAGCATCACACAATCAATGCCCAACACGCTGGACGTCGTCTGGTTCTCTAGGGTTTACAAGACAACCTACCACAATCTGACCACCGCCATCAAAGACTTTATGATCGACACACAAAATAACATTATTGACTTCGCAACTCAAATCGAAAGTAACGCCTATCGAGCTTCGATGGTGGGGATCATCGCCTTGGCTTCCGGCTTTTTGTTGATTGCTATGTTCTATTTTATGCTCAATAGCTTTTTCATAAAGCCGGTGCTCGACATTCGTAAGGCTTTGGCCAATTACCTGGAAAGGTCGATCCCCTTTGATGTGCCGGTGGCTACGGACGACGAAATTCACGACATATCGCGCATGGCCTCGCAATTAATAGAACGCAGCAAACGATGAAAGCCATTTACATACTTCGCTATGTGGGCATGGTGCTGCTGCTCAATGCCGCCTTTATGCTTTTGGCCGCCGTGGTGGCCTATTTCAACGGGGTGGACACCGGTTTGGCGCCCTTGTTGCTGAGCTTTATCATCACGGGGGTGGTGGGTACTTTTCCACTGATTTTTGTGCCGGCCGATCAACACATTTCCTCACGCGATGGCTATATAATAGTGATCGCCTCGTGGATCGCTTCGTGTGTTGTGGGCATGTTGCCTTATTTGATTTGGGGAGGCGAATTTTCGCTCATCAACGCTTGGTGGGAGAGCACTTCGGGCTTCACCACCACGGGCTCCACGATTTTGAATGACGTGGAGGCTTTGCCGCGTTCGTTACTCTTTTGGCGATCGTCTACACACTGGATCGGCGGGGTGGGCGTGGTGCTCTTTGCGCTCGTTGTCTTGCCTGCCATTGGGCGCCAGAAAATGACACTTTCGTCGGTCGAAATTTCGTCGCTAGCCAAAGACAATTTCAGATACAATACCAAAAAAATCCTAAAAATAATCCTCTACGTTTATGTAGGCCTCACAGCGGCCGAAACGGTGCTACTCAACTTGGTGGGCATGGATTGGTTCGACGCTGTGAACTACTCTTTCTCGACAATGGCCACCGGCGGCTTCGCAACGCGCAACCTATCGGTTATGGCCTACAACAACCTAGGGGTCGAGGTTGTGATCATGATTTTCATGTTCTTGGCCGGCATTCATTTGGGGATAATCTACTCCTCGCTACGCGGGGTGAGCAAGATCCAAAGCACTATTTGGCACAACCAAGTGGCGCGATATTACTTGATGACAATCCTTGTCAGCGGCGCCATTGTTTCGCTCTATCTCTTCTTTGAAGGCTTCTATCCAACCCTGGGCAAAGCGATACGCTACGGATTATTCCAAGTGATTTCATACAACACCACCACTGGTTTTGCGTCGGCCAACAACGCTTTTTGGCCACCACTGACCATGCTTATTTTGATGGTATTATCGGTGCAATGCGCCATGGCCGGCTCCACAACAGGAGGCATCAAGGCCGATCGGGTGCTGATCTTGATCAAGGCCATCAAAGCCCGTGTGCTCAAAATCCAACACCCTTCGGCCGTGATGCGAGTCAAACTCAACGGACGCACAATGGACGATCAAATGGTGTCGGGAGCCATTTTATTGATCGCTTTCTATGTTCTTTCGCTTGTCGTTTCGACCCTTGTGCTGTCGGCTTTCGATATAGACCTACTCACTTCGTTTTCGGCTTCGGTGGCCTCGCTGGGCAACGTCGGGCCTGGTTTTGGCCAAGCGAGCAACCTTGCCAACATGAACTTTTTGCCTGTGCCATGCAAACTATGGCTGTCGGTGATGATGATCTTTGGACGCTTGGAACTTTTCGGTTTGATACATCTTTTTATGATGCGTAGTTGGAAATAAGAGTAAAGTTTTGTAACTTTACGCCTCACAAGGTTTTCTATCATGTTTAGAGTTAATATTTTCATATTTTCGATTCTCGCACTCCTCTCGCTTTCCGCCCTTGGGCAATCGCTGTCCGACAATTCGGATTATCGCGCCATGGCCGCCCAGCTAAAAGAATACAAAGCACGCGAAGACAGTATGTCCGGCGCTTTGGTTGCCACGCGTAAACTCTATGAAGAGGGCGACACCACAGCGGCCAACAAAATAGTGAATCTCGAAGGAGCAATTTATGACCTTCGCGACAAACTATCGCGCCTAGCGTCGCGTATGATAGCCATCGAACAAGAATTTGCCTCGCGCAGCCTAGAAGATCATCCGGCGGTGAGTAGTGGTAAGCGAGGCTTCTTTGCCAACGATATTTTTGTGTCGACCTTCACCCCGGCCGACCTAGCGCGCCTTAGCTCCTCGGCCAAAGTCGAGCGCACGGTGGCCGAAAAAAACAACCTAACAACGGCTCTTTATGGACAGCTACGAAGTTTGAAGGCAACCTATGAAACCACCGCTTCGCAAAGCGAGCTAGATCGCACTCGCGCGAGTGCCCTTGTGGTGAAGAATCATATCACAAAAATCAATGCCGAGCTTATCGCCTTGTGGGATCGACTTTATAATTTCAAGTTAGATAGTTATTTGGTGTTGATGGACAAGATGAGCGCGATTGACCGTACAACGCGTGAGGCGTTGGAGAGTCAAGGTCGCGAGGTGCGTCGGGCGGAGGCTTTGGCTTCCGAGTTGTTGAATGCTAATTTTGTAGTTTTCGAGCGTCAACGCAACTACATTCACACATACGAAAAGACAATTGCGCGTGCAGCGAACCTCAATGCGGCGCTTGATTCGATTGCGCATTTGGATCCGATTTTGACGGCTGTCGATTCGATGTACGATTTAGCTTTCGACGCGAGGGTGCTCACTCTTTACGCGCCTGTTTCGTTCGAGAAAGAGAGTTACCCAATCAGCAAGGTGAGCGAAATTCCGGAGATGATTGTGCCCGAAAGTGGTGTGTATTACTCTATTCAGATTGCGTTAATGAGTACTGAGCCGACTTCGTTGGCAATGTTTCATAGTGCGTGGCCCTTACAGGTAGAGCAGACACAGTCCGGCAAGTTGCGATATATGGTTGGTGGTTTTGATTCTTATGTCGATGCGTCGAAGGGGTTGCAGCAACTGATCCGCGCCGGTTATCGTGCGCCGGTGATGGTGTCTTGGGTGGACGGTCAATTCACGTCGCCCACTAAGGCGAGGGTGGTTGAGGGTTCGCGTCCGAAGGTTGTCAATGAGGTGGGGAGTTTCAAGATTGAGGTTCGCACGACCGACAGTTCGGTGGCCGAGAAGTTGCGTGCTGTGGTGGAGGCGAATGCTAAGGATAAGAGTGTATCGCGCACGACATCGGGTCGTGAGTTAATTTTCACGATCACTGAGTTTGATGATCGTTATGGGGCGGAGGTTGTGGCACAGATTGTGCGTCAGTCGACGGGTGCATCGGCTGTGGTTATAGAGATTGGGGACAAGGTGTTGAATTAGGGCTTTGGGATTTTTAGGGATTCTTAGGGATTGAGAAGTTAATC
>JAVWYC010000064.1:0-9575 GCA_036661755.1 Mucinivorans sp.
CTCCTGAAAGTTTCTTTTTCTTATTTATTCTTGAAAACTTCGTTTTTCTTAACTGCTCTTGAAAACTGCGTTTTTCTTAACTGCTCTACTGTAACGTGAAATCAATAACCAAACCTCCACCCTCAGCAACACTGGCTCGGATAGTCCCATGATGATAAAGTACCGCATGACGAACAATAGACAATCCCAAACCAGAACCACCATCACCACGAGCTCGCCCAGAATCAGCACGGTAAAAACGCTCGAAAATTCGATCCAAATGCCTCTGCTCAATACCAATGCCAGTGTCCGAAATCCGAAGATCAAGACGCCCCGCCTGCTCGGCTATCAACTCAACGCGCACAGTGATCCACTTACCTCCATATTTAACTGAATTCTCTATCAAATTAGCAAAAATAGAGTGGAGTAACGTATGATTGCCACAAAAAGTCAGAGTGTGCGGCAACAAATTCTCTACACTTACCGAATTTTCTTTGATCAAAGGCGCAAATTCTTGCTCGATGGCCGCCGTCATCTGATATAAATTAACCGTTTCGTTGGGCGCCATTTGCGCGGCGTTGTCCAAACGGCTTAGAAGCGAAATATCGCGCACCAAGTCGCTCAGGCGAATGGCGGCTGCATGGGTGCGTTCTGTGAATTGCTGACGTTCGTCCGTCGATAGGTTCTCGTCGAGCAGTGTCTCGGTGTAGGCACGTATGGTGGCGATTGGAGTGCGCAGTTCATGAGCGATGCTAGCCGTCATTTCGGCTTTTAGCTCTTCTTTTTGAGCTTGTCCCTTGATTACCGCTCCCCGCAGATTGATGATATTGCTGCCAAAGCGACGCGAAATGATCCACAAAAACACCATGGCCACGGCAAAGAGAATCAAAGCCAGCGCGATCGAGTCGCCGCTAGTTTGGAGCAACGAAATATTGTCGCTCGTGATGGGTAGCGCCACGCGTATATAGCCGTCGGTTGTGCGGCGTGCGTAGTAGAGGTAACGTTTGCCAGTGGTGGAGGAGACCCTAATATCGTGACCCGAACCGAGGATCTTGGCTTGTTTGATTTCGTGACGAGAGAAATGGTTGACTATTTTTTGCGAGCTATCGACACTGTTGTCCAAGGTGACATGGCCCGAGTGGTCGATACGTGTGATACGAATATTGGGCGGTAAATTATAGCTCAGCGGGTTGTGCTCGGCTATGGTGGAGTATATATCCAAGCGCGCGAGCAGGGCTTCTTGGCGAAATTCTTTTTCGCGTTCTTGTTGCTGGACAATGATTGCCAGAGTGAAGATCACAAAGACAGAGGCAAAATAGAGAAATAGTTTTATTTTTTGATTCATTATTGTTATATTTTTTACGAGCCCAGTGTATATCCATACCCGGAGCGATTGACGAGCATGCTCCCCCAGGGGCCCATTTTTTTGCGCAGACGTGCTATGTGTACGTCTACCGTGCGCGGTTCGACATAGACATCGGCGCCCCAAACGCGAGCGATCATATCTTCGCGCGTGAGCAATCGCCCGGGGTTGGCCACCAAGAGAGCAAGAATCGAGTATTCGGTTTTGGTGAGTGTGAGCGGTTGCCCATCGATGGTGACGATTTTGCTGGCCGGCTCTATTGTGATATTGTCGAAGGTGAGCAACGTGCCGGGTTGGCCGACGCGAGCGGTGACTGCTTTGACGCGTGCCACAACTTGGCGAATAGAGAAAGGTTTGGCGATATAGTCGTCGGCTCCAACTTCAAAACCGGTGAGTATATCGTTTTCTGAGTCTTTGGCTGTCAAGAAAACGATAGGCGTGAGGATTCCTTTTTTGCGTATTTTGCGAGCCAGTTCAAAGCCGTCCATGCCGCTCATCATCACATCGAGCAGCATAAGTGCAATGTTACTTTGGGGGTGAGCCTCGATCACCGTCAAGGCTTCGGCTCCCGAAGATGCGGTAAGAATTTCGTAGCCGGCCTTTTGGAGGTTGAAGGCTAGTATTTCGAGTAGATCGATCTCGTCGTCTACGATTAATATTGTCTGTCCCATAGGGCAAAGGTACTATTTTGCGTTTGAATATTCATCACCGGCGGGGTGCGAGTGGCGCAATTCTTTGGCATCGACATAGAAGACGGTATCTTCGGCGATATTGCTTGCTCGATCGCCAATGCGTTCGATGCGTCGTACCACGGCGTGCAGGTTGAGCGTTTGGGTTGTTTGTTCGATGTGTGAGGCGATCCAAGCGGCCAGCGTGTCGACGGCTTGTGTGTTGATTTGGTCGATCGTATCGTCCATGGCCAGCACTTGGCATGCCATTGCGCTATTTTCGGCCACCAAGGCTTCGCGAGCTTTGGCGAGCATTTGTGTGGCTGTGTCCATCATTTTTTGTAGTTCCAGGTCGCGAAAAAGTTGCTCGTCGAGTGCTCCGTTTTGTTTATAGAGCACAAAGAGGGCGATGCTTTCGGCAAAGTCGCCAATGCGTTCGAGGTTGTTGGTGATTTTCAGTAGCGAGATCACAAAGCGCAGATCGACAGCCACGGGAGCAAAGAGGGCTATAAAATTTTCGCAGTGATGATCCACCACTAATTCTTGGGCGTTCACCACTCTTTCGCGAGCCAAGATTTCGCGTGCGCGATCTTTGTCGCCCGTGCGCAGGGCATCGAATGCGCCCGCGACTTGTGTTTGAACCAAGTTCCACATTTCGATGTGGTGGTTTTTCAATGTTTTGATTTCCAGGTCTGTATGTTTCATAATTGATTGTGTTGATGGTGATTTTTTGGGGGGGTAGAAAATTCAATTTCCAGAAAGTCGCCTAATATTTTTGATAACTGGGGAAAAGAGAGTTGATCAACCAAAACGTCCTGTGATATAGTTTTGCGTGGCTTCGACTTGTGGGCTGAGGAACATTTTTTTGGTTTGCCCCACCTCGATTAGTTCGCCAAGGTAGAAAAATGCTGTGCGATCGGACACGCGAGCGGCTTGTTGCATGTTGTGGGTCACAATGACGATGGTGTAGTTGTCTTTGAGTGTAAAGATCAGATCTTCGATCTTGGTGGTCGACAAGGGGTCGAGCGCCGATGCCGGTTCGTCCATCAAGATGATTTTGGGCTTGATGGCCAGTGCACGAGCGATGCAGAGGCGTTGCTGTTGACCGCCGCTGAGTTCAAAGGCCGATCGGCGCAGTTTGTCTTTCACCTCGTCCCACAGGGCGGCGCCTTTGAGCGACTCTTCGACCCTTTGGTTGATCAGCTCTTTGTTTGTTGTGCCGTTCACTCGCAGGCCATAGGCCACATTCTCGAAAATAGATTTTGGGAATGGATTTGGTTTTTGGAAAACCATGCCCACTGTGGCGCGTAGGGCGTCTACGTCGACCCCCTTGGCATAAATATCTTGATCTTGAATTGTGATTTGTCCCGTTAGGCGTGTGTGTTCGATTAGGTCGTTCATGCGGTTCATTAGGCGCAAAAAAGTGGACTTACCGCAACCCGATGGGCCGATAAAGGCGGTCACCGAGTTTGGTTCGATCTCCATCGATATGTTTTTCAGTGCGTGAAAATCACCGTAGTAGAAATTTACATTGGTGGCGTTGATGATACTCATTTTAGTTTTTTGTTGAAAAAGTTTCTAATTAATCCTGCCAAAATATTGACTACCAGCACAATGAAGATCAACACAAGCGCTGTGCCATAGGCCATTGGTCGTGCAGCTTCGATGTCGGTGCCGCTGGTGGCCAGCACATAGAGGTGGTAGGGCAGAGCCATCACCTGGTCAAAAATCGAAGAGGGTAGTCGTGGCAGGAAGTAAGCGGCGGCAGTGAAGAGAATAGGCGCCGTTTCGCCCGACACACGTCCCACCGAGAGAATCAAGCCCGTTGTGATATTGGGTAGAGCCATTGGTAGGATCACGCGGCGAATGGTTTGCAGGCGTGTTGCTCCCAGCGCGCGGCTCGCGTTGCGATAGTGCATCGGGATTGCGCGCAGCGACTCCTCGGTGGTGCGTATCACGATTGGCAGCGCCAGCAGACCGAGTGTGAGCGAACCCGCCAAAATCGAGTCGCCAAAGCTCAACGTGTTGACAAACAAGGCCATACCAAAAAGACCAAAGACGATCGATGGGATCGAAGCCAGATTGTTGGTCATCACGCGAATAAATTTCACAAGCCAACTATTGCCCGCATATTCGTTGATATAAATGCCCGACATAACGCCGATTGGGAAGGCAAAAATCATAGAACCGGCCATCAAGCAAAGCGTGCCGATGATGGCCGGAAAAATTCCACCGCCCGTCATACCATCGCTGGGTGCCGAGGTGAGAAATTCCCACGAAATAACCCCCGAACCTTTGATCACCAAAAAGCCAAGTATCCACACTAAAATTCCAACCACAAAGAGTGTCATCAGCCGAAAAGTCCAAAATACGATACTCTGTTTTGTACGTTTGTTTGTCATCTCTTACATTTGTTGTTCAGCTCGGCGGCGCGATATAATCTCGACCGAAATGCTGATAATTAGTGTTATCACAAATAGTATGGCTCCAAGCATAAAGAGCGCTTGGTAGTGCGCTCCACCAGAGGGAGCCTCGCCCAATTCGGCGGCTATTGTGGCCGGAATGGTGCGCACCGGTTCGAGCAGCGTTGTGGGCATAATGGCTGCATTGCCCGTCACCATCAACACGGCCATCGTTTCGCCAATAGCGCGCCCGATGCCAAGCACGGCGGCGGCCATAATACCGCTCACGCAATAGGGCAGAGTGACCTTGGTGATGGTCTGAAGGTGCGAAGCGCCAAGGGCGAGCGAAGCCTCCTTGGTGGCGCGCGGCACAGTGCTGATTGCGTCTTGCGCCACTGTGATGATAGTTGGTAGGGCCATGATGGCCAAAATGATAGAACCGGCGAGCGCTGTTTCGCCAACAGGCAAGCCGAATACTTGTTGTATCAAAGGTACTACCACCACCAGACCGAAAAAACCATACACCACCGATGGAATGCCCGAGAGTAGCTCCACGATCGGTTTTAGTATCGATCGCATACGTGGCGAGGCCAATTCACCCATATAAATAGCTACGGCCAAGGCGAGCGGCAAGGCTAAGAGAATAGCAAAAAACGAGACAAGCAAAGTGCCCAACACCAAAGGCAAGACCCCAAACAGAGGTGCCGGTTGGGCGGTGGGGAACCATTGAGTGCCTTCAAAAAATTCTGCTATCGTGATCTCTCCGCAATCCAATTTGCGCATCGCTGGCGAAGATATGATATATTGATCGGGCAGAAAAGCGATAATGCCGGGTGTGGTAGCCACGATGCGTTCAATACATTGCGACACAAATTGCAGCGAGTCGCCAAGCTCCTCTTCGCTCACATATTGGGTTAGGTCGCCAAGGCGAAAAACCACAATATCTTGATCCGAGCCCCCGACCTGCCCCCAAGAAGTATATTGGGCGTCGAAAATTTCTTTCAACTCGTCGGCCGATAATTTTTGCACCGTGTTCCGGCTATTCACCACCACCGAATGCCCCTCTTCGACCGTGGAGGCGCTAAAAAGCCCCGCCCCCTCCTTGAAGAGAAACACCACAATGAGCAAAATGGTAAGTGAGGTGATAGCCCCACTTGCCATAAGAATCTTTTCGACGATAAATTCTATAAATTTTTTCATCTACTGTTTTTATAGTACGTCTATGTAACCAATTGTTTTTACGATTTTTTGCCCTTCGCCCGACATTATATAGTCTACAAAAGGTTTAACTTTTGCCTCGTCGGCTTTGGTGTAGTAGAAAAACAGCGGGCGAACGACCGGGTAGCTTTTGTTTTTGGCATTGGCATATGTTGGTTCGACAAATGTTTTTCCGTCGTAGCTCACGTTGAGCGCCTTGACCGACGGGCTAAGGTAGGCGTGGCCCACATATCCGATTGCACCCGGTGTCTGAGCCACCGATTGAATGATGGCGCCGGTGGCCGGCATCGAGAGAACAGAGGCGGCGTAATTCTTGTTTTTGAGAATGCTCTCTTTGAAAAATTCATATGTGCCCGAACTTGTCTCTCGCGAGTAGACTACGATTTTTTGATCGGCGCCTCCCACTTGGTTCCAATTGGTGATCTTACCCGTGAAAATGCCTTCCAATTGAGCTCGTGTGAGCTGCTTGATTGGGTTTCGGGGATTGACTATCACGGCCAACGCGTCGAGGGCAATCGTTTTTTCGACTACCGATTTGCCTGCTTGTTGGAGTTTTAGCTTTTCGTCGAGCTTGATCTTGCGACTCGACATGGCAATTTGCGTGGTTCCCTCCACCAAGGCCGACAGACCAACGCCCGAACCGCCTCCGGTGACCATGATGTTGGCTTTGGGGTTCTTCTTGATATATGATTCAGCCTCTTTTTGTGCTAACGGCAAAACGGTGTCCGATCCTTTGAGCTTTTGGGCCCACGAGCCAAGAGTGGTCAGAGCAAGAGCGAGAATGATTAACTTTTTCATCTTTTTTGTTGATTTATGATTGATAAATAAGAATAATTAAAATTTAACTTGTGCGCGTATTGTGAGTACATTTTGGTGGATACGCCCCTTGAAATCGGCGAGGTTCTCTGTCTTTTCATTGCTCACCATATCGTAGTAGGCCATCAGGCGCAAATTATTGTTCCAACGAAAGAGGTAACCCACCCCAAAGGTAGAGTAAGCAATATCGGCGGCCGAGGTTCCGGCCAATTGCCCGATCTGGTTGCCCGACACCTTGGTGTTGGGGTCATAGTAGTCGTATTTGAGCACCAAGGAGTGTTTCGATCGGCCAATGTCTTGCACCAAGATCGCATAACCACCCATAAAGTTACGTAGGTATAGGTCGGCCTTGTCGGGCGTACCTCCCGAAACCATATTGTTATTCTTCTCGGTGCCGGGTTGTTGACCCCATAGAAATTCGGCACGCAGGTTGGTGGTTCCGGCACCCCACATTTGCAGGTATTGAGCCGAGGCTCCGAAATATTGACGAAGGTGAATGGCGCCCGGCTTCTGGCTCTCGGCCTTGAAACCCTCGGCCTTATTATATGTATAGTATTGCTCACTGCTAGCCGTCACTCCGCCGCCATAGTAAGAAAAAGCGAGGCCAACTTGTGCGTTTGCGGTCTGTTTGAGCCATGCCAAGCGTCCGATGAAATCTTTGTGCGAATCGTTCTCCGAGGCCACGCCCGTGCCGTTGAACACACCGCCGTTGAGCGTAAACTCACCGTATTTGAGTGTTGCCATGGCGCCCAAGTCGCGCTCGTCGGGGAAAAGCGACAGAAAGACACGACTGCGCTCCGGACTCTCGCGAAGCGACGAAGAGTACGAAATCTCGTAACCGAAAGGCCGATCGAACACACCGAGCTGTCCACCAATAATTTTGCTGGGCGCTGTCACAGCAATGTAAGCGTCCTTGATCTTGACACCCTTTTCGGTGAAGTCGGGTTGGAAAACAGCCTGCACAATGCCCACCGAATAGGCGAATTTGATCCGCCCGCGGCGAATCATAAAACGGTTGTCGATCCGCGAGCCAAACGAACCTCCATCGGCAAAAGCGGCAGCGCCTTTACTCTCGGCCCATTGCCACTGACCTTGCAAATAACCGGAAATCTTCAAACGTCCCCATTTGCCAAAATCATTGTCGAGAATCGAGAGGCGTTGCGCATTTTTTTCGGGCAAACTCAACGTGTCTTCTTGCGCCCAAGATGCCAGCGAAATCATTGTCATGGCCCCAATTAGCCAAAGTTTTTTGTTTTTCATAAACAATTTGTTTTACTTTTTGATTACGACACAAAAGTATAATGATCATGTTACAAAACGACAACGATAATGTTACAAAATAGTTACAAAATTTAGATGTGACAAAAAATCAAATATCAATCAAAAAAATGTTTTTTTTAACTATAAAATTATTAACTTTACATAATAAAAAGTTTATATTAGCAATATTCATACAAATACTTTGTTTGGAAATGGAAATTGATACTGAAAATATACTACTTCTAGGTTCGATTCTTTTGTTCGCTAGCGTGATGGCCAGTAAGGCCAGTTATCGTTTTGGATTGCCTGCACTGCTTATTTTCTTGGGCGTGGGTATGCTTTTTGGCAGCGACGGGCTGGGAATCCAATTTAGCAATCCTGCTCAGGCGCAGTTTATCGGGGTGATGGCTCTCTCGGTCATTCTTTTTGCGGGCGGCATGGGTACCAAAGTATCCGACATACGCCCTGTCTTGGGGCGCGGAATTATGCTCTCCACCGTTGGCGTGGTGATCACAACGCTGCTCGTTGGCGGTTTTATCTATATGGTTTCGCGATTGATGGGCAATTTGATAAATTTTTCGCTTACCGAATCGATGCTCTTGGCGGCCGTTATCTCGTCGACCGACTCGGCCTCGGTCTTTTCGCTCCTTAAAGCCAAACAACTAGGGCTCAAAAATCGCCTTGGCTCTTTGCTCGAATTTGAAAGCGGGTCGAACGACCCGATGGCATATATGCTCACCATACTCATCATAGAGATAATCACCACATCTTCGGTCTCGGTGGGTGGGGCGATCATGATGTTTGTTGTCCAGATGAGTGTCGGGGGTGCGGCGGGATGGTTGTTGGGCAAACTGGGGCTCAAAATGTTGGCTCGATTGAATGTCGACAACAAGGCGCTTTATTCGGTGATGATGCTTTCGATGGCCTTTTTTATCTTTTCTTTCACCGATCTATTGCATGGCAACGGTTATTTGGCCGTCTATCTGGCCGGGGTGACAATTGGCAACGGCAAGGTGGCCAATCGGCGTACGATAGCTACGTTTTTCGATGGTTTTGCGTGGTTATTTCAGATAGTGATGTTCCTCGCCTTGGGGCTTTTGGTCAATCCTCACGAGTTGTGGAATGTGGCGATAGTTGGTCTTGTGGTGGCTGTTTTTTTGATGTTTGTGGCGCGACCGGTGGCTGTTTTCTTGTCGTTGGCTCCTTGGGGGAAGCGAATCAGCAGGCGTAGTAAACTTTTTTTGTCGTGGGTGGGTTTGCGAGGTGCTGTGCCGATAATTTTTGCTACTTATCCGCTTTTGGCAGGCATACCAAATTCTCACAACATATTTAATATAGTGTTTTTCATCACTATTCTTTCGCTTGGTATTCAAGGCACGACGATTGGTGTAGTGGCGCGTTGGTTTGGTTTGGGGGTTAGGGCTAAGAAGCGTATTTTCGACATTGAGTTGCCCGAGAACATAGGTGCTTCGTTGATTGAGGTTGAGGTTTGTCCTCAGATGCACATTAATGATCGTATGATTAAGGAGGTTGGATTGCCGAAGACGGCGCGTATTGTGATGGTTGAGCGTGGTGAGGAGTATTTTGTGCCTCGGGGTTCGACCAAGCTTTTCGATGGTGATCGTTTATTGATTATTTCCGACGAGGACATTATGATTGAGGGTTTGTAGGGGTTTGGGGCTTTATGGATTTCTATGCAATTAAACTTCAGTTATTCACTGCAATCAAAAGCCACGCGTGGCGTCTTTTGATTTGCCGTGAACGAGCGGTTTGCTCTATGCTGCAATCAAATGCCACGCGTGGCCGCGGGTTTGGGGCGCGCAGCCCCAAGTAGCGCGGTTGTGGCGGAACGCGAGCGGTTTGCCTTTG
>JAVWYC010000065.1:0-9524 GCA_036661755.1 Mucinivorans sp.
TACCTTTTCTTTTTTAAATGTTTATTTAACTCGTCGCTTTTCTGAACCGGTTTCAAATGGTTCTCTTGTGAATCTACTTTGTAATCCATAGCCCCCCCCCCACACACAAAAAAGAGTTGCAGAAGATCGTAAAACCTCTGCAACTCACCTTAACTCAAATGCTCAACCCAAAATCAATACTGCAACTTGCGCTCTATATCATCAACCTGCTTGCGCAATATCTTATCCGTGGACATCAAATTCGGAACCGTGTTGCAAGCATGCATCACCGTGGCATGAGTACGCTTGCCTAAAGCCGCACCAATGCTCGACAAAGCCGCCTTAGTGTGCGACTTGCACAAATACATAGCCACCTGACGAGCCGTGGCAATCTCACGAGTACGCTTGGCCGAAATTAACTCCTCATGAGAAATAGCCATCGTCGAACATACTAACTCGATAATCGACTCCAAAGTGACCTCGCTCAACGTGAAACTCACTATATCACGCATCACATCACGCGTCACATCAAGCGTGATCTTACGACCCAACAAACGCGACTGAGCATCGAGCGAAGTGAGAGCACCCTCCAACTCTCTGACGTTCGCCTTTATGTTCTCAGCCAAAAATTCAATAACCTCATTGCTGATCTTTAAGTTCATCGATCGCGCCTTGAATCGCAAAATCGCTACCTTTGTCTCGTAATCGGGCGGAGTGAGCTCGGCCGCCAAACCCCACTTGAATCGCGTTATCAAACGCTCGTCAATACCCTCGAGGGCTACCACCGGACGGTCGGAAGTCAAAATCACCTGCTTGCCAATCATCCGCAAATGATTGAAAATATTGAAAAATATGTTCTGCGTACCCGCCTTGCCCGATATTTCTTGAATATCGTCAACAATGAGTACGTCGATCTGTTGATAAAAATTGATAAAGTCACTCAACTCCTTGCGCATGGCCGCATTCTGGAACTGACTCTGGAAATGGTTGCAACTAACATAAAGCACCCGACTCTCGGGATCGCGCTCCTTGATTGCGTTACCAATGGCCTGCACAATGTGAGTTTTGCCAAGCCCGGAATTGCCATAGACAAACAAAGGATTGAAGTCCGTCGCCCCGGGAGCCAGACTAATGGCCTTACCTGCCGAACGCGCCAAACGATTGCATGAGCCCTCAACGTGGGTGTTAAAGGTAAGCGACGGCAATAACTGACTATCGAATTGCACACGGCGCAAGCCGGGAATGACGAATGGATTTTTGATCGTGGCACTCGACATGCCGTTTGCCGAGGTGTAGGAAGGCGATGTAGCCGAAACAGTGGGCGCATTGGGTGCCGGAATTGCATATTGCAAACGAGCCTTGATGCCAAATAAGTTGCGAATAATAGGCCGAAGCAAAGGAATATAATTTTGCTCTATATATTCTTGGTGTGTTTTGTCGGGCACACCAAGGCGCAAAACGCCAGCCTTGAAATCCAAAATTTCGAGCGGAACAAACCAACGCGAGAACTCATCAGAGGATACACTTCTCTGAATTTCGCCCATGCATTGATTCCATGTTGATCTATATTGATCTTGATTTTCCACTGCTAAAAATTATGTTATTCGCTTTTTCTTGGTGCAAATGTGAGAAGAAAAAAAAGTAAAAAAAAATGTTTTTTAGTTGTTTGTTTAGAATGTTTTTGTATAACTATAAAGCGATTTTCGCTATATCCTTGTGGGCATTGATTGTATGGGTGATTGAGGGTGAAGCGATGCTTGACGTGAATGACATAAAACATTGCTGACACCGCATTTACGTGTATTTTTACAACATATTATGCTGCTTGTAAGCCTACATAACATTGGTTTATAATTAAGTTGTAGAATCAAAAAAAATGTGTAAATTTGTTGTTAGTAATATAAATAAACAAGGTTATGGACAGCACAGTAAAACAGAGGGTCGATCAATGGCTCTTGGGCTCGTATGACGAGCAGACGAAATCACAAATCAAAGACCTTATGGCCACTAACGAGAAGGAGTTGGAGGAGAGTTTCTATCGTTCGCTTGAATTTGGCACGGGTGGTCTTCGGGGAATAATGGGTGTTGGAACCAATCGCATGAACATATATACTGTGGCTATGGCCACGCAGGGTTTGGCCAATTATCTCAAACAATCATTTCCAGCTTTGTCGGGTGATGGGGCGATCAAAGTGGCCGTGGCGTGTGATTGTCGTAATAACAGCGAACTTTTTGCTGCGACAACGGCCAATGTTTTTGCCGCCAATGGCTTTACGGTCTATAAATTCGAGAGCATGCGTCCCACTCCCGAGCTGAGTTTTGCCATTCGCGAGCTTCATTGCCAGAGCGGAGTTGTGATCACTGCATCACACAACCCCAAAGAGTACAACGGTTACAAGGCTTATTGGGACGATGGGGCGCAAATAATCGCGCCACACGATAATAACATTATTGCTCAGGTGAACCTTATCGAGAGCATCGATCAGGTGAAAATGAGTGGCGGTTCGGGGCGTATTATTCCTATCGGTGAAGATATAGATAAATTATATTTGGATATGATTGCCGGGCTATCTTTGTCGCCGGAGGCAATAAAACGTCATGCCGATATAAAGATAGTATACACTCCGATTCACGGTACGGGGGTGAACCTTGTTCCCCGGGCTCTGGGTGGGGCCGGTTTCACCAATGTGATCAACGTGGCCGAGCAACAGGTGATCGATGGCAACTTTCCTACCGTGGCCTCGCCCAACCCCGAAGAGCCGGCAACGCTAAAAATGGCGATCGACAAGGCCAACGCCGAGGGCGCCGATATGGTGATGGCCACCGACCCTGACGCGGATCGGCAGGCTCTGGCCGTGCGTAACGACAAGGGCGAATTGGTGCTGTTGAACGGCAATCAGAGCGCTTCGCTCTATACCTATTATTTATTGCGTCGTTGGAAAGAGTTGGGGCGAATCACGGGTCACGAATTTGTAGTCAAAACGGTTGTGACTACAGATTTGATTGCTTGTATTGCCGCTAGTTTTGGTGTAGAGTGTTTCTCGGTGCTCACCGGTTTTAAGTTTATTGCCGATGTGATTGCGCGCGAGCAAGGCAAGAAGACTTTTATCGGTGGTGGCGAAGAGAGTTTCGGCTATCTCATTGGCGATTCGGTGCGCGACAAGGACGCTGTGGCGGCACTTACCATAGCGGCCGAATGTGCAGCTTGGGCGGCCGACAATGGCAAGTCGATGTGGGATTTGTTGATGGATATATATGTAGAGTATGGGCTCTACAAAGAGTCGATGACCTCCATCACCCGCAAAGGGCAACAAGGAGTGGCCGAGATCAAACAGATGATGCAAAATTTGCGTCAGAGTCCGCCTTCTAAGATCTGTGGCAGTGCGGTGGTGGAGGTTCGCGACTACGCCATTCAACGTAAATGGGTGGGTGGTGTTGCTCAAAAGATCGACCTACCGGTGTCTGACGTTTTGCAATTTATCACCAGTGATGGCACGATAGTATCGGTTCGTCCTAGCGGTACGGAGCCTAAGATTAAGTTTTATTTTGGGGTTCGTTCGCCCTTGTCATGTGCGGCTCAATATCGCGTGACGGGCCGCACGTTAGACAAAAAAATAGAGGCCATCAAAACAGAGCTTGGTTTGTGATGGAGGTGACTTTCTTGGGTACCGGCACTTCGCAGGGTGTGCCCATGATTGGTTGCCGGTGCGAGGTGTGTCGGTCGGCCGATGTGCGCGATCATCGTTTGCGTTCCTCGATCATGGTGGAGAGCGATTCGGTGCGTGTGGTGGTGGACACGGGGCCCGATTTCCGTTATCAAATGTTGCGCGAGGGGGTGTGTCGCCTCGATGCAGTGCTCTACACTCATGAACACAAGGATCACACGGGTGGGATGGACGATTTGCGAGCTTTTAACTATTTTCAGGATGCGCCGGCCGATGTTTATTGCTCGGAACGCACCTCGCGAGTTTTGCGCAAGGATTTCGACTACGCTTTCGACACAAACCCCTACCCGGGTGTGCCGCGCATTAATATTCACACCATCGACACCGAGCCTTTTTGGGTGAAGAATCTTCGCATTCAACCCATTTCGGTGCTGCATTTCAAGCTTCCGATTCTTGCTTTTCGCTTTGGAACGAGGGGCGAATTTTGCTACATAACGGATGCTAACGCCATATCCGAGCAGTCGATGGAGGCGATTCGCGGTTGTGAAGTTTTGGTTATCAATGCTTTGCGTCAAGACTCACATTTGTCGCATTTTTCGTTAGCCCAAGCGCTCGACGTTGTCGAGCAAGTGGCGCCGCAAAGAGCTTACCTCACTCACTCTTCGCATCAATTGGGGCTTTACGATCGGGTGCAGGCCGAGCTGCCCGAAAATGTGACTTTGGCGTATGATCAATTGAAAATAAATGTCTAACTTTGTCACTATGGATTTCAGAGATAAAACGATCGTTGTCACGGGTGCTTCTTCGGGCATAGGGTTGGCTTTGGTTAGAGCTTTTGCTTCCCGCGGGGCAAATGTAGTCTTGGCGGCGCGCAGCAAAGAGAAATTAGACGCTGTGGCGCGCGAATTGCCATCGGCTCTGGCTGTGGAGTGTGATGTGGCGTGCGAGGCCGATTGCCGGCACTTAATAGAGGCGGCGGTGGCTCGTTTTGGTGGCATTGATGTGTTGGTCAACAATGCGGGTTTATCTATGCGTGCTGTGCTGGACGATGTGTCGCTCGATGTTTTGCACCGTTTGATGGATGTGAATTTTTGGGGTACGGTCTATTCCACAAAATTCGCTTTGCCATATATTCAGCAGTCCAAAGGCACCATCGTTGGTATTTCGTCGGTGGCCGGATTCCATGGTTTACCCGGGCGTACTGGTTATTCGGCTTCAAAATTTGCAATGCAAGGCTTTCTGGAAACAGTGCGGGTCGAAAATTTGCGCAAAGGGGTCAAGGTGATGATCGTCGCGCCGGGCTTTACGGCCAGCAATGTGCGCTTTTCGGCACTCACAGCCGATGGCTCGGCGCAAGGAGCGTCGCCACGCAAGGAAGAAAAAATGATGAGTGCCGAGAAAGTGGCCAGCCTTGTGGTGAGTGGTGTGGCGCGTGGTAGGCGCGAAATGTTGCTCGATTTTGATGGTCGAGCCACAGTTTGGTTGCGTCTTTTGGCGCCACGCTGGCTCGACAAACAATACTATAAACACATGGCTCACGAACCCGATTCGCCCCTAATATAAATAGTATAAAGTATAGTGTAGACAAGAATAAAATTGCTTAACAAAAACAAATAACAAACAATATGGCCGATAAAATCGAAAAAACAGACCTCGCAACCCCAAAAGACGCTGCAACGTCAGTTGCAGCATCGCCCGCGGTGGTATCGAAAAAAATAGCAATCGCTCCCGAAAAGCTCAAAGTGCTTCAAGCAGCGATGGACAAGCTCGACAAAGATTATGGTAAAGGCACAATTATGCGCATGAGCGATCGGCCGGTGGAAGATGTGGCAGTAATCCCGTCAGGTTCGATTGGTATCGATGTGGCGCTCGGCATCGGGGGCTATCCCCGTGGGCGTATAATCGAAATTTTTGGCCCCGAAAGTTCGGGTAAAACCACGCTCGCCATTCACGCCATTGCCGAGGCACAAAAACTGGGTGGCATTGCCGCTTTTATTGATGCCGAACATGCTTTTGACAGCACTTACGCCCAAGCATTGGGGGTGGATATCGAGAACTTATTGATCTCGCAACCCGACAACGGCGAACAGGCGCTCGAAGTGGCCGAACAATTGATCCGTTCGGGAGCGATCGATATTGTGGTGATCGACTCGGTGGCCGCGCTCACGCCAAAGGCCGAAATAGAGGGCGATATGGGCGACTCGAAAATGGGGCTGCACGCTCGTCTGATGTCGCAAGCGTTGCGCAAATTGACCTCTGTGATTAGCAAAACCAAGACCACCTGCATTTTTATCAACCAATTGCGCGACAAAATCGGCATCGTCTTTGGTAATCCGGAGACCACAACGGGTGGTAATGCGCTGAAATTTTATGCCTCGATCCGCGTCGATGTACGCCGTGGCACCCCAATCAAAGACAAAGATGGCGACGAACAATCGGGCAACCGCACAAAGGTAAAAATCGTTAAAAACAAAATGGCGCCCCCTTTCCGCAAGACCGAATTTGATATAGTCTATGGCGAAGGAATATCTAAAATTGGCGAAATAATAGACCTTGGTGTCGAGTTCGACATAATCAAAAAATCGGGTTCGTGGTTCTCTTATGGCGACAAAAAAATAGGACAAGGACGCGAAGCGGTCAAAACATTGTTGCTCACCGACACTGCGCTGGCAGCCGAAATCGAAGCCTTGGTGCGCGAACAACTGAAAAAACATGTGATTTTATAAAAAGTAGTCTCGTCGCTGACAAAGACGAAAGAATATGGAAAACGACGATCAAGTAGTTGAGCAACAGTTTGAAGAGCTGCTCTGTCAATGTTCTGCAATATGTAAAAATCCGGAAGATTACGATGTGATTCGTTCGGCCTACGAGTTTGCCCGAGAGGCTCACCGCGGAGTCAAACGTAAATCCGGCGAACCATACATTACGCACCCATTGGCTGTGGCGCGCATTGTGGTGTGCGAAATCGGTTTGGGGGTCAAATCGGTGGCGGCAGCTTTGCTACACGATGTGGTGGAAGACACCGACTACACGGTGGAGGATATTCGTTATCGCTTTGGCGACAAAGTGGCTCAATTGGTCGACGGATTGACCAAGTTGAGCGGCGTTTTTGATAAAGAAAGCTCCGAACAGGCCGAGAATTTCAAACGTATGCTGCTCACCCTGTCGGACGATGTGAGGGTGATTATCATCAAACTAGCCGACCGACTGCATAACATGCGCACGCTGGGCTCGATGTTGCCCCACAAACAGATGAAAATCGCCTCAGAAACGATCTATCTTTTTGCTCCTCTGGCCAATCGATTGGGACTTTATTCCATCAAGTGCGAACTGGAAGATCTTTCGCTGAAATTTCGTTTCCCCGAAGAATACGCCGCCATCGAAGAGAAATTATTCTCCACCAACGCTTCTCGACAACAATATATCGAACGGTTCAACCACCCTTTGATCCAAAAATTAACGCATAGCAACATAAAATTCGAGATTTCGGCACGCGTCAAATCGGTCTATTCGATCTGGAAAAAGATGAAACAAAAACAGATCCCATTCGAGGAGATCTACGATCTTTTTGCCGTGCGCGTGGTGTTCGATCCCACCGAAGTAGCAAGTGAAAAGTCACAGTGTTGGAGCATTTATTCGCTTGTGACCGATGTTTATCGACCCAAAATGGATCGTATGCGTGATTGGGTAGGCACCCCAAAAGCCAATGGCTACGAGGCTTTGCACTGCACCGTGATGGGGCCCGACGGCATTTGGGCCGAGGTGCAAATTCGCTCGCGGCGCATGGACGACATCGCCGAACGTGGCGTGGCCGCCCATTGGCGCTACAAGGGTGATGGGAGCGAAGACTCGCAAATCGATCCCTGGATCGAAGAGCTGCGCGATGCCTTGGGCGGACAAACCGACGATGCTGTCGAATTTTTGGACAACTTCAAAATTGGACTCGAAGTGTCCGATATTATGGTTTTTACCCCCAAAGGCGAAAGTCGAACTATCCCCAAAGGGTCGACAGCGCTCGATTTCGCTTATGCCGTGCACTCCAAAATCGGATCGCAAGCCATCGGCGCCAAGATCAATCACCGCTTGGCCTCGATCTACACCACACTCACCAGCGGCGACCAGATCGAGATCATCACCTCGGCCGGCATGACGCCCAAAACCGAATGGCTCGACCATGTAATATCAGCCAAAGCCAAAAATCATATCCGTCAAGCGCTGCGCCGCGAAAATGAAAATGCAATAAAAGTAGGGCTCGAAATGTTTGAAACACGAATGCGCGAACTCGACATTCCGATCCAAGCACGTGTGTTCCGCAAAGTGTTGCCGGCCTACAAATGTATCAATAAACGTCAGTTTTACAGCCAGTTAGGAGCCAAAATCATAACTCTGGACGGATTGGAGAAAATTCTGCGTCAGAATGCGGCCACTAAACTGATGAAATATTGGACGCTCCAAATCGCCAAACCTTTCAGATCCAACAAAAGGGGCAAAACATTGAACGAACAAATCGAACACCAAATGGTGACCGCCACTTGTTGCAACCCAATTCCGGGCGACGAAATCATAGGTTTCGAAAAAGATGGCCGCGTGGTGGAGGTGCACAAACGCTCGTGTCCCGAGGCTATTCGTTTGTCGGCTCAACGAGGCGAAAAAATAGTGGGCACTTCGTGGGAAAGCCAAAAAGTGGTCTCGCACCTTATCGTTATTTCGTTGCGGGGGATCGATCGCAAGGGCATGATGCTCGACATTGCACGCGTTGTAAGCGAACAGTTGGGCATCAATATTCGTACCATCGAATTTACGAGTCACGATGGCATTTTTGAAGGCAAAATCGCACTCTACGTTCGATCTAACGAAGATATGAAAGCCATTATCGACAACGTGTCGGCGGTCAAAGGAGTAGAAAAAATATCACGTACAGAAGATCAATTGAGCGATAAAGAGATGTAGGTGGATCATAAAAAAAAGGCTCTTATTCCGGAAGTCACAAAAAATCAATTATCATGAGTGGATTTATTATTTTAGGTGTATTGGCCATTGTTTGGTTTGTCACGGCGGCTAATTCAACTTCACGCAAGGCCAATGGAGGTCAAGAACGCAAAGCGTTTGGCGAAAATTTTCCGTTTCCCGACTTTTCTGACGATTCTATCATCAGAGCGGATCCTCGGGTGGTTGACCAATCCGATTGCGCCGAACAAGCTATCGCTGAGCAAGTTGACGAGTCGGAGGGCATGCCGTCCACCGGTAGGCCGATAGCCGAAGTGCAACACCTCGAAGAGCCAAAGCGGGGCGAGCGCAACGCTGCTATTCGCGATTTTGACATTCGTCGTGCGGTAATATATAGTGAAATTCTCAAACCTAAATTCAAGGAGTTATGACAATTTTTTCAAAAATCATAAACGGTGATATTCCGTGTTACGAAGTAGGTCAAGACGCAGAAAACTTTGCTTTTTTGGATATCAATCCATTGGTGGAGGGTCATACATTGGTGGTGCCGAAGATAGAGGTCGATAAGTTTTTCGATCTGTCGCCCGAGCGTTTATCGTCGTTGATGCTTTTTGCCCAACGTGTGGCGCATCAGATCGAGCAGAATATAGCATGTCGTCGTGTGGCTGTTGTTGTTTTGGGTTTAGATGTAGCTCATGCCCACATTCATCTTATTCCGTTGAACGAGGCTGACGATATAGATTTCAAGCGTCCGAAGTTAACTTTGAGTTCTGAGGAGTTTGTGTCTATTGCGTCCAGGCTTCGTTTTTAGGTAATTTTGTGGTTGTTGGGTTTGATAGATCAAAGAATGATAAAGCAAAGATTCACAAAAGATTCACACGCGCCAGTTCAGAAAAACGAAGTTTTCAAGAACCAGTTAAGAAAAACGAAGTT
>JAVWYC010000066.1:0-9497 GCA_036661755.1 Mucinivorans sp.
ACTGCTCTTGAAAACTGCGTTTTTCTGAACTAACGCTACTTGGGGCTACGCGCCACCCCAACAAATCCCAACAAAAAACTAAATCACCTCGATCGAATGACACTCCAACCAACCCTTCTCACCATTAGCAATCTCTACCTCACACCAATCATCAGCACGATCCACAACACGAAGCAAAGTACCCTCATGTAACACAAAAAGATCCTTGCCCTCCGACAACGGAGCACTGCTCACAGGTGCCGCCGTGTTAATAACAACAGCCTCCGTCGAATTGTGAGCAATGTTGTACGAAACCAACGAACAACTAAACGACACAATAGACATCAAACCAAAAATAACCAACATCGTAAAACCAACCTTGCGCAACGACAAACGATCCACCACTAACCATAAAATCACCCCGGCCAAAGCTATCGCCAAAAAAATAATCGACAAAATAGCCCACCCCGACGAACTGATCATCTCACGCAAACCATTCAAATAAGTGACCACAAAAAATTCGGGAACCGCCTCAATCTTGTCTACCGTGGAAGCCGACGCCACACTCATATTATAGCGCGCATCTTCCATCGACGGATCAAGCCTCAACGCACGACTGTAATTCAAAATCGCCTGACCCATCATGCCGTTCTTGTAATAAGCGTTGCCAAGATTGTAGTACAACTCGGCACTGTGTTGGCCACCATCTAAGATTTGATTATATCGATCAATCGCCGTTGTAAATTGACCGCCTTGATATGCCTTTTGGGCACTTATGCCTAAGGTGTCGACCCCGGCGGCTTGTGCTCCGCCAAAGAGTAGAACTGAAATTATAACTATAAAAAATTTCTTCATCTGTCTTTTACGATAATTTATGATATTTTATCGATCACTGTAAGCGCCTCGTTATAAACGTCTTGCATGGTCACTTCGGTAGCCGGGGCGTAGCGTGCGATTTCGCATCGTTCGATTAGAGCTACAAATTCATCGGCCACAATGTCTGTCGTGCCTCGATCGGCCAAGTAACGGCGAATGGTTTGTTTGTTGAGTTCGCTTGTTGGGATTGCGAATTTATCGCTCACATAGCCCCACAAGGCGCGCAGGGTCTCGTCGAAGAAGGCGGCTCGGTCGTCTTTGTCGAGCAAAGTGCGCGCTGTTTTGAGCCTCAGCAGAGCCACTTTGCTCGCCTTGCGTCGTTGACGTCCTTGGACATCGGCGCGAGCGGCTATCTGTTTTTTGAGCAACACCATGGCCGCGAAAAACAAAATAATAACAGCAGCCAAGGCCACAAAATAGCCTACCGAGAAGAGTACGACGTTATTTTTGTCGCCCAAGTGCAAGTCGCCCAATTTGATATGTCGAATATCCGAGCCCACTACTTCGACCTCTTCTTTGGTAAGCCCTGCAACGACGGCGGCCGAATTTTTGCCTCCCGTTGGGTCGCGCAGCACTTTGATTGGGTATGATGGAGTGGCGAGGGTTTTGTACGTTCCCGAATGCGGGTCGAAATAGACTATTTCGATGGCCGGCAAGGTGTAATCACCCTCGGAGCGTGCGATAAATGGAAATTCCCACGTGCGCGAGCCGTTGGTACCGGCGGTTGTATTTTTTAGCGTCTCTTTGGTTTTTGTGTCATACTGTTCAAAGGCGGCTGGGAGCTTGAATTTCGGGGTTTCGATGAGTGGGAAATCGCCAGTCCCGCTCAGTGTGAGCGTCAGTGAACCTGCCGAATTGGCGGTAATTTGCTGGCCACTAATTTGGCTGGTGAGCGTGAATTGCCCAACGGGAGCCATTTCGCCCGCCGGTGCGCCGGCGCGGGGGAGATCCCTCACTGTCACTTTGACGGCAGGTGCGGTGATTGTCCGCTCTACATTTTGCACCGAAGGGCCGCTGCCAAAGAAATTATCGAAGAGCGATGAGGCTTGGTTTTGGGTCACCAATTGCACAACGGCCTTGAAGCTTGATTGTTCGACTTCCAGCGTGCCGCTTTTCTGAGGATAGATCAACCATTGGCGAATGGCTTGTGCTTGATAGACTTTGCCGCCTATTGTTTCGCGTGTTGGTTGTTGAGTGCCAAGGTCGAGTTCTTGTGTCCAAAAGCCGTTAAAGGTAGGGTATTTGGGGCTTTGTAGGTTCGACACCCCAACGCGCATATATAGTTTGAGTGTCGCCACAATTGCCTCGCCTTTGTAGGCGTTGTTTTTCGAGAGCGACATGCGTAGCAACACATCGTTGGCCCCCAGATGCGAGCCATTGCTGCGCGAATCGCCCGGGTTGGCCGAGGCTGCGGAGCCACTTTGTGCGGCAGAGGTTACGGTGCTTATGGTGAGCGAATTGGAGGTGTATTTCTTGCCATCCACACTTACCGTTGCCGGTGTGATGGTGATTTTGGGAGCTGTTCCGGCCGTGAGTACATAGGTGTAAATATCATAGACCGAGCTATTTTGCACGCCATTGATGATGGTGGTAGACGATCCGCTGGCCGATATTGGCCCCGAGAGCACTTCGCACCCGGCAAAGACGGGGGCGTTGAAAGTACCTCCTTGTGCTCCTTCGAGCCTGTATTCGACCCTAAAGCGTTCGCCCTGCACAACGGTGAGCGGAGCTTCGCCGTGGAACGAAATTTTTTGTGCTGCGGCCGTCATGCTCACCGCCGCGAGCAGTAGAACAAACAATAAACGATTTATTTTCATTCTTCTTTCTTTGAAAATATAGATATTTTAGATAAAATTCGATTTTTACGATTGATGATCAAACTTTCGAGCAGCAGCACCACCAAGGCCAAGATAGCCAGATAATAGAATTGGTCGTTGTATTCTTGGAAGACAAGTGTTTCGTACTCTTGTTTTTGCATTTGATCCACTCGTTTGAGTATTTCGTCGAGCCCCACACTTTGATCTGTGGCGCGCACATAGACGCCGCCCGTTGCGAGGGCTATTTCTTGGAGTGTTTTTTCGTCCAATTTGCTCACCACGATTTGCCCTGTGGAGTCTTTGATCATTTCGGAGTTGATGCTAATTGGCGCGCCGTCGGGTGTTCCGATTCCCACAGTGTGGATCACTATGCCCTTTTCTTTGGCTGCCTGAGCGGCTGCTATCGGATCGTCGTCGTGGCTTTCGCCGTCAGTGATGAGGATTATGGTGCGCGAGTGTTCGGAATTTTCGGAGAACGATCGGCTGGCCAGTTCCAGTGCCGAGGCCACCGAGGTGCCTTGCTCGGGAACCAAGTCGGGCGATAGGTTGCCCACAAAGCCGGCCGCCGACACATAATCCGATGTGATAGGCAGTTGCACATATGGAGCGCCGGCAAAGACGATCATGCCGACCCGATCTTTGTCCAACTTTTCGATCAAACGGCTAATTGCATTTTTGGTACGTTCCAATCGCGAGGGGGCAAAATCCTCGGCCAGCATCGATCGTGAAACGTCGACCGTCAATATTATTTCGCTGCCGCGACCTTTGCTCTGCCCCAGTTTGGCGCCCAATTGCGGCTGCGCAAGGGCCGCAACGAGTAGAAAAATAGTGACCAGCAGCAGCACGAATTTAGTCACCGCCCTGCGTGGCGACGCTTCGTTGACCAAACGATCAAAAAGTGCCGTCTGGGCAAAGCGCGCCTCGCGTCGTTTTTGGTCGCGCCGATAGAAGAAAAAGCCAACCACCAAAAGTGGGATTAGGCACAGCAGATAGAAGTATTGTGGTTCGGCGAATCGGAACATTTTTTGACTATTATTTTTTTAGACTTCACAAATTCTTATGGAATTTGTTTGAAAACAAAATATCTACACCCCATTTCAAGCAAAACAAGCAGCAGGGCCAGCAGCAAAAACGGGTGAAAAACTTCGGTATATTTGGTGAAATTTTCTACCTCTACTTTTGTTTTTTCTAACTGATTGATTTCGGCATAGATCTCGGCCAGTTTGGTGTTGTCGGTGGCGCGGAAATATCGCCCTCCTGTTTTGTCGGCAATGGAGCGCATGAGCGGCTCATCGATTTCGACCTTTGCATTTTGGAAGACTATGTTCCCCCATGCGTCATAGGCCGGAAAGGGGGCGTAACCTTGTGTGCCAACGCCAATTGTGTAAACTCGAATGCCGAACTCCTTGGCGATGTCGGCCGCCCCTTGCGGATCTATCTGCCCGGAGTTGTTGACCCCGTCGGTGAGCAGAACAATGACTTTGCTTTTAGCTTGACTTTCTTTGAGCCTATTGACGGCCGTGGCCAAGCCGTTGCCGATAGCCGTGCCGTCGGCGATGGTGCCCATCTGAACTCCTTGCAGCAAGTTAACCAGCGACACATGATCTGTTGTCAGCGGCGATTGGGTGAATGCCTCACCCGCAAAAACCACCAGACCGATACGATCTGTGGGGCGTTCGATGATAAAGTTGCCCGAAATCTCTTTGGCCGCATTGAAGCGGTCGGGTTGGAAGTCGCGCGCTAGCATCGAACCCGAAATGTCGAGTGCCATCACAATATCGATCCCTTCGGCATTGCTATTGGTTCCGCTCAGGCTTGTTTGTGGACGTGCGATGGCCACAATGATTAGTGCCACGGCCGCCAAACGCAAGACAAAAGGCAAGTGACGCAAGTAATAGATCGCCGTTCGTGTGGCGCTGCGGCTCAGCTGTCCAAGCGAACTGATGGTGATTGTGGCCCCTCCTTGGCGTGTGCGGTAGATATAGTAAACCACCATAAGCGGCAACACAAGTAGTAGCCACAAAAAATCGGGATTTGCAAATCTAGTGAACATATTTTTTAGATCTTTTTTTTAGACTATTTTTTGAGTCGTTGTTTTTTCATAAGCTTGATGTGCGGCTTTTTGTTCCGATTCTTTTTTGGATCGCGAACAGCCGTATCCCCATTTTTGGTCGTCTATCATAAGTACGGTTTCGTATGACGGATTATTTTCCGAATAATTAACGGATTTTTCGCTCCAAAATTGCATGTTGTGATGCTCTTTTTGGGCCCATTCGATCATACGGCTTTTGAAGTCGATTTCCGTTTGCATTATTTGGTCGATATCCATGTATTGGCCAAAGAGCCCCAGCAAGGCGTTGTTGGCCTTGTCGTAACCTTTGTCTAGATAGAGCGCGCCGGCGAGCGCTTCGATCGCATCGCCATACATATTTTGCTTAGAGAAACCCAGCCCAACGGTCGAGGCCACGATTTCTTTGTCGAGCCCGATATGTCGCCCCAAGCTGTTGAGCGAGGTGCGGCAAACGATCTTCGAGCGGAGCTGCGTCATTTCACCCTCTTGCATGTCGGCGTAATTAATAAAAAGAAATTCCGAAACCACGGTCTCGATCACCGCATCGCCCAAAAATTCGAGCCGCTCGTTGTTGATCGACGTGTCGGGATCTACATAAACCGAGGCCGATCGATGGATAAGCGCCAACTTATATAACTCAATATTAGAAGCCCATACACCAAAGATTCGATGTATGAGCTTATAGTAGTGTTTGTCTTTGCCGTATCTGTTAAATAAATTCATTGACAACCGTTAATAGAATATCCGAGCACTTCCCCTCGGGGGGAGCCCGTCGCGGCTCCTGTGTGGGGGCGATGGCGGTTGCTCAGCGGCGAGCCTGGTTCGCTCTTTTCTTGGCTTGCTACCCATTGGCTACCTACTGCCCCTAATTCCTACTGCCCCCCCCGGAAAAGCTCTTCTTAATTTGTGTATTTTTTGAGTATCACCGTCGCATTGTGGCCACCGAAACCAAAGGTGTTGCTCAGGGCATAAGTTACGTTGCGTTTTTGTGCCTTGCCGAGCGTTAGGTTTAACTTATAATCGATCGATTTATCGAGTTCAAAGTTGTTGATTGTTGGCGGTATAATGCCTTTGGTGATTGCCATGATGCAGGCCAAAGCCTCCACCGCGGCTGCCGCACCGAGCAGGTGACCCGTCATTGATTTGGTCGACGAAATATTCATTTTATAGGCGTGTGGGCCAAAGGTGGTCATAAGGCCTGTCAATTCGGGCAAGTCGCCAGCCGGGGTCGATGTGCCGTGCAGGTTGACGTAATCGATGTCTGTGGTTTTGATCTGCGCATCGTCGAGCGCGTTTTTCATTGCCTTCGAGGCCCCCATGCCGTTCGGGTGTGGAGATGTGATGTGGTAAGCATCGGCGCTCATGCCGCCGCCCACTAGTTCGACGTAGATGTGTGCGCCACGTTTTTTGGCGTGTTCCAACTCTTCGAGCACCAAGGCTCCGGCTCCTTCGCCCATGACAAAACCATCGCGGTCGGCATCAAAAGGACGCGAAGCTGTTTTAGGGTCGTCGTTGCGTGTGGATAGCGCCTGCATAGCATTGAAACCGCCCACCCCGGCCGGGTTGATAGCCGCTTCCGAACCGCCGGTGATCATAATGTCGGCTTTGTTCCAACGGATATAGTTCATCGCGTCGATCATTGCGTGGTTAGACGAGGCGCAGGCCGAAACGGTAGCGAAGTTGGGGCCGCGGAAATCATAAGCCATCGAAATATGACCGGCTCCGATGTCCGAGATCATTTTGGGGATAAAGAAGGGGTTGAATCGAGGAGTACCATCGCCCTTGGCCCACTCTTCGATTTCGTGAGTTATTGTTTCTAGTCCTCCGATGCCGGAAGCCCAAATCACCCCGGCGCGGTCGTGATCGATAGTTTCCAAATTGAGGGCCGAATCGTTCATGGCTTGTTTGGCTGCCACGAGCGCAAATTGCGCATAGCGATCGAGTTTACGTGCTTCTTTGCGATCGAAATGCTCGTTCGGATCGAATCCTTTGACCTCACACGCGAATTGCGTTTTGAATTTCGATGCATCGAAATGGGTGATTGGCCCCGCGCCGCTCACTCCTTGTTCGAGCGCGGCGAAATACTCTTCAACGTTATTGCCCAGAGGATTAATCGTACCGATACCGGTCACTACAACTCTTCTCATATTTTTCCTAATTTGAGGTGGTTTTTTTAATGTTTGTAAGGACTTTTTGACAGTTCGTCAATACCAAAGAGGGGAGGTAAGCAACGCCCACTCCCTATCCTTAGTTTATTGTGAAATATTTTTCGGTAATGAACCTATTTGATCGCCTTTGAAAACTAATTGATTTCATAGGCCACCAATTTTCATTACGCTTTTTTTGCTTCGATGTATGTGATTGCATCGCCAACAGTGCCGATTTTTTCAGCGTCTTCGTCCGGGATTGCAATTTCAAATTCTTTTTCAAATTCCATAATAAGCTCAACAGTGTCGAGTGAATCAGCACCAAGATCAGCGGTAAAGCTTGCGGTTGGGATTGCTTCTGCGGCGTCAACGCCTAGTTTATCAACGATAATTTCGACAACTTTTTTTGAAATGTCTGACATAGTTTTGAATGTTAAGGTTAAACAATTTGAATGCAAAAGTACACATTTTTCTTGAAAACCACTATTTTCTCCATAATTTTTTGTACTTTTCGTCTCGAAATCAACACAAAGTACTACTAATGAAACATATAGCGATTTTTGCTTCCGGATCGGGCACTAATGCCGAAGCAATTATGGAAAAAATGGCCAATAATCCCTTGGGGCGAGTGGTGGCCTTGCTCTCCAACAAAGCCGACGCCTTTGCACTCACTCGTGCCGCGGCCTTCAAAGTGCCTACATTTGTCTTCACAGCCAAAACACTGAAAGAAAATCCCCAAGAAATCCTCGCCATTCTCGACCACCAAAAGGTCGATCTGGTGGTGCTGGCCGGCTTTATGCTCCTCATGCCGCCCGAAATAGTGAGCCAATATGCGGGGCGTATGGTGAATATCCACCCCGCGCTCTTGCCCGCCTATGGAGGCAAGGGAATGTATGGCGACAATGTACACAAGGCCGTGGTGGCCGCACACGAAAGCCAATCGGGAATCACAATCCATTTTGTCAATGAACATTACGACAGCGGAGCCACAATTCTGCAAGCCACAACGCCCGTAACCGATAGCGACACGCCCGAAACATTGGCCGCCAAGATCCACGTGCTCGAACATCAATACTATCCGGTGGTGGTCGAAAATCTTTGCCATGCCAAGTAGCCTGCTAGAACGTTTTGTGCGCTACACCACCTACCCCACAACGGCGGTGGATAGCAGCACGCAGTATCCTTCGAGCCAAGGGCAGACGGTGCTACTAGAACTCCTGGCCCGCGAGCTGCAAGAGATAGGTTGCTCGCAAGTGGAGCGCGACGAGTGGGGCTACCTCACGGCCACCATCGAGGCTAGCGACGGCCATCAAGCCGATCAAGTGATCGGGCTTTTGGCTCACGTGGACACCTCGCCCGACATGACGGGTAGCGATGTGGTGGCTCAGGTACACCCAAACTACAATCCGCAGCAGGCCTTGCGCTTGGGCGAGAGTCAATATTACCTCCGTAGCGAAGAGTTCCCCGAGCTACTCGCCTTGGCCGGCCATACGCTTATCACAACAGACGGCACGACCCTGCTCGGGGCCGACGACAAGGCGGGGGTGGCCGAAATTGTGACGGCAGCCGAATATTTGATCAACCACCCGGAGCTCAAACACGGCAAGATCCGCTTGGGCTTCACTCCCGACGAGGAGGTGGGGCGTGGGGTCGATCATTTCGACGTAGCGCGTTTTGGGGCTAATTTTGCCTACACCATCGATTCGGGAGCCGAGGGGTCGTTTGAATATGAAAATTTCAATGCAGCCAAGGCCACGATCACCATCACGGGGCGCAATATTCACCCGGGTTACGCTAAGGGGAAGATGGTCAACGCGCTCGAAACAGCTTGTCGCATTCACGCCATGGTTCCCGGCTACCAGAAGCCTGAGAATACGGAGGGGCGCGAGGGTTTTTATCACTTGGTTGGTTTGTCGGGCACGGTGGAGAGCGCTCAGATGGAGTATATTATTCGCGATCACGACCGCGAGATGTTTGAGCACAAGAAAGAGATACTTTTTCGTATCGTAAATTCGCAGAGTGGTGCGCAGGTTGTTTTTGAAGATCAATACTATAATATGTATGAGGTTTTGTGTGATGAGCAACCGATTATTGATCGTGCTTTGATGGCTATGCACAGTGTGGGTGTTCGTCCGTGTGTTCAGCCGATACGAGGTGGGACGGATGGGGCACGATTGTCGTTTATGGGGTTGCCGTGTCCTAATTTATTCACTGGTGGTGGGAATATGCATTCTCGATTTGAGTATGTTTCGTTGGATAGTATGGAGCGTGCGGTGTGTGTTATTGTGGAGATAGTTCGTGCGCGTTAGCTTGTTGTGTTTAAGGAGGGCGAGTTTTCAAGAATAGTTAAGAAAAACGAAGATTTTCAAGAGCTGATTAAGAAAAACGAAGTTTTTCCCAAAAAGTTTTGGGTGACTTTTTCAAAAGTCACGATTCGGCACGGCGCCTGCACGGCGATTTGTCGCTCGCGCCGCTGGCACCGAGCGGTTGCGCGGAGAGCGGTTTGCACTTGCTGTACAGCTAGGGTTTTCGCGGTTGCCCACATTTCAATGCCTAAAGGTAATCGTCAGCGAGGGTTTGGGGCACGCCTGCCCCAAGATAGCGCGG
>JAVWYC010000067.1:0-9429 GCA_036661755.1 Mucinivorans sp.
TCACCCAAAACTTTTTGGGAAAAACTTCGTTTTTCTGAATAGGCGCTTGAAATTTTTGTTTTTCTGAACCAGCCCTTGAAAACTTCGCTCCTCTAAACCAACTCACATCGCTGAATATCCCCCCAAAAACCACTACAACAAACGCTTATAACGCTCGTTCATCACAGCACGTGCCTGATTGAGTGACTTGATCTGATCAATAACCACAGCGTCTATCGAATCAAGATCCATACTCATCTTAGCCTGCAACTGAGCAATCTTACCACCAATAACCTTGGTCTTATAAATGACAATCGCCTTGGGAACAGCCACCGGCAAACGCTCGCGCTCGGTGGTGGAATGAATCTCGAACCGCTCCCACATCGAAGAAGTACTATAAGCCTCCTCACGCATCAATATGCTGGCTGCAAAAGAAGCAACGCGCTGATCTTGATGATCAACATAATAACTTGGCTCCAAAAGCTTCTTGTCGCGCAACCATGCCGTCTTGGCCTCAGCTAAAATCATGTTGCATACCTGGTCGACCATCTCAATGTCATCGTGAGCCAATTCACCCACAATAAGGTCTGTCACACCAAGCTCTACCTCGTTTTCGGGCGATACCTCATACAGAAAATTTTCGGTGCCGTATTTTATCAGATAGCCCGCCAATTCCACCTCCTCCGGGTAGGCGAGGTTAGATATTGTGCTCGGCTGAATAACATCCGCTGCTGGCTCCGCACTGCTTGGGCTGATCGTCTGCGTGGCCGGGGTGGTAGGTGTGGCTTGGGTATTCGGAGTTATTGGTGCGTTGCTTGGCGCTCCATTTTGGTAGGATACCGAAGTGTGAATGCGCACCATAGCCTGAGCCACGGAACGCGAAAGCACCTCGCTCGAAATATCCATCGCGCGCGAACACTCGCCAATATAGACCTCGCGCGCGATAGCGTCGGGAATAACGGCCACCGAACGCACAATGTCGTTTATCAATTCGGCGCGAGCAATCGGGTCGCTCTGCCCCGAGAGCAAGATACGGGTTTTGAAGGCTAGGAAATCCTCCTCTTTGGCTTCTATATAGTCGGTGAGCTCCTTGCACGAATGTGCGCGGGCAAACGAATCGGGGTCTTCGCCTTGGGGTAGTGGCACAACGCGCACGGTGAGCCCTTCGGCCAAAATAATATCGATCCCACGCAGCGAGGCCTTGATGCCGGCTTGATCGCCATCATAGATCACCGTCACATTGCGTGTGAAGCGTTTTATCAGTCGCACCTGTTCCACGGTGAGCGATGTGCCGCTCGAAGCCACTACGTTTTCCACTCCGCTTTGGTGCATCTGCATCACGTCGGTGTATCCCTCCACCAAGATACATTTATTGAGCGTGGTGATCGCTTTTTTGGCTTGAAAAATTCCGTAGAGCGTATGACTTTTGTCGTACACCTCGCTCTGAGGTGAGTTGAGGTATTTGGCTGTTTTTTTGTCGTTACGCATGGTGCGTCCGCCAAAGCCAATCACGCGACCCGAGATAGAGAAAATCGGGAAAATCACACGACCCGCAAAGCGATCGTAGTAGCTATTGTCTTGGTGGACAATGGTGAGCCCTGTGCGCACTAGGAATTGTTCGGCAAAGCCCCCCTTGATAGCCGCACGCGATAGTGTGTCGCGCGCGCCATCTTCGGGACAATAGCCAAGGCCGAATTTTTGGATCGAGGCCTCGGTGAAGCCACGTTCGTGAAAATAGCTCAGGCCGATCGCCTTTCCATTTGGAGTATCGTGCAGTTGCGAAGCGAAAAAGGTTTGTGCCCACGAATTGAGCACCAGCATACTTTCGCGATCGTTATTGCGTTCTATCTCTTCGGCCGTTTGGGGCTTTTCTTCGATCTCGATATTGTATTTCTTGGCCAAGTAGCGCAACGCTTCGGGGTAGGTCATTTTTTCGTGTTCCATCACAAAATTGACCGCGCTGCCCCCCTTGCCGCAACCGAAACATTTATAGACTCCCTTGGCTGGCGAAACCATGAAAGATGGCGTCTTCTCGCTGTGGAAAGGGCAACATGCCGTGTAGGAAGTCCCCTTGCGACGCAAAGTCACAAAATCGCCGATCACCTCCACAATGTCGGTAGCCGAAAAAATACGATCTATGGTTGTTTTGTCGATCACGATACACTAAAAAAAACGGTATGAATTGATGGTGATTTCCGAAAAAAACGTTTTTTCTTCGCCCCCCTCGCCGGAAAACCTATCTTATAAACTTTTCCGGCGAGGAGTTTTTTGCCTATATTTTGTCTTCTAGGCTTCCCCTCTCCGGGCAACTTAGCCAACCGGAAGCTATTGCCGTGGGCGTATCAATTCAAAATTCATAATTTTGTTTGTAGCCCCGATGTTTGATTCTACGAATTGAGCCGCCAGCATTCCGATCGAGTGGTGATTGGCCATCATTTGCTCTACGCGGGCCGTGAGCTCGTCGACCGAGGTGATACAAGCGGCCGCACCACAATCGACAAGGCCTACCGCCTCTTGGAATTTTTGATATTTTGGGCCAAAAATCACAGGTTTGCCCCACGCGGCGGCCTCCAACGTGTTGTGGATCCCCACCCCAAATCCGCCCCCAATATAACTAACCCAAGCGTAACGATAAACGGACGAAAGAATGCCAATGGTGTTGATGATGATCAACGTTTCGTCGCCCGTGGCGTTCTCTATCTGGCTGTATTTCACCGCTCGCCGAGCGCTCGCGGCGACTAGACGGTCGATTCGCTCTTCCGAAATTTCGTGTGGCGCGATAATGAATTTCCATTCGGGGTGTGCCTTCATGGTCTCCACTATCAACGCTTCGTCGGGCCCCCAAGTACTGCCGCACACCACCGTTGGGCTCTGCCCCACAAGGCGCGCTATCGATTCGATTTCGGGCGCCGAGGTGGCTAAGCTCGCCACGCGATCAAAGCGAGTGTCGCCGCAGAGGCTCACCGTGCGAGTTAGGCCGATCGACGAAAGTAGGTCGACACTCTGTTGATCTTGCACAAAAATATGGTCGAACAGGTGCAAAATATTGCGGAAAAAATTGCCGCCCAAAAGCGAAGATCTGAAAAACTGTGACTTGTGACGGAAAATAGCCGACACCAAAAAAATTCGACACCCCGAATCATGAGCCGCCTGCAAAAGGTTATACCAAAATTCGTATTTCACCAAAAACAACATATCGGGCTGCAACTGCTCGATAAACTTCCTCACCGCCCCACGAGTGTCTATCGGCAGATAGTAAACCGCGTCGACACCCGAGTAGTGCTTGCGAATCTCGTAGCCCGACGAAGAGAAGAAAGTCAACACCAGTCGTGCGGCGGGGTAGCTCTTGCGCAGCGATTCGATCAACGGACGCCCCTGCTCAAATTCGCCCAGCGAAGCGCAATGAACACAGATAGTCATATGCCGCGCACCGTCGGCTGCCGTCGGCTGCTTTTTATCTTGATCTTGGTGCTGCTCGGCGAAGATTTGCCCCCGTCGCCCAACGATCATCTGCCGCACTTTTGGCATAAAGAGACCTAGGCAAAAGAGCGTGATGCGAAAAAGATGAATTGCTATGTTATAAATAAACTTCAAGACCTACTTCAATAGAGAAACAATCATTGTGGCCATCGAAACGATCGAGGTGCCAATACTGATCCAGCCTTGCGCCCCAAGAGGTTCGCTTTGGCGACGATTAGGGACAACAATTTCGCATCCCGGTTCGATTGCAGCTCGCGCCTTGGCCGACACTGTACCATTCATATATATGATAAACGATCGATGTCTAGCATCCTTGGCATAGCCACCGGCGGCGGCAATGTAGTCGTTTTTATTGTATTTTGGCACAAAAGTGGTGGCGGTAGGGTAGTAGACCGCGCCACTGATTTTCACCACATTATTATATGTAGGAATCACCAGACGGTCGCCCTCTTTGAGCACCAAGTTGGCTTCGCTATCGGGATTAGCCAGCGCTGCTTGCAGATCAATACCCACGGGGTAGTAGTCGCCAATGGCCAATTCGCTCACACGCACTGTGTCGCCCTTGGCTTGGCTTTTTTTGGTGAGCAGGCTGAGCGATTTTTCGCGTTGCAGATCGAATGCCGTCAGTTGGCGCTCGAGTGAAGCGCCCCTCACGTAAGCTTCCGCCGTCAAGCCGCCGGCCATTTTCACTAGGTCGGTCATACGAGTAATCGTTGAGGCCAAGGTATATTCGCCCGAAAAGATAATTTCACCCGAAATGAAGACGTTTTGTTGCACCGAATAACCGGGCGAACGGCGAATGTAGACCTCGTCGAATGGTTGGAGGTGGAAAGCCTCCATTTCGGGCGTTAGGCTCAAATCACTGGGGATGGTGAATGAAAACAGTTCGGCACGTTTAGCTAAAGCCTCCGTGCTGCTTGGTTGTTTGATTCGGCGTGCGATTTCGATACGCGCCAATGAGGCTGATTCGCGTAGCCCTTTGGATAGGACAATCAAATCTTCCAAGGTCATGTCGTCGGCATAGGGCAGCGTACGTGGGTCGTTCACCTCGCCGCGGACAGAGATTGTTTGTGCTTCTTTGAGGTCGTTGATCGAGGTGACCACTATGTTGTCGTCTTTTTGGAGCGGAATATCGTCGTCTGTTCCTGCCAGTATTTTACCGGCATTGATGGCAATCACTTGTAGTGTTTTGTCGGGGCGAGTGCGAATGATTTGTGCTCGTCCGGCAAAGGCATCGTCGCGCAGCCCTTCGGCCATACGCAACAATTGGCCAACGGTGCAGATTTTGTCAGACAGTTCAAAATCGCCCTCGCGCCATACAGCGCCTTGGATGCTCACCTTGTTGGAGTATGTTTTGACAATTTCGCCAACGGCCACCGAGTCGCGATCGGCCAGGGTGAACTGCTTAAATTCCGGTGCGCCGACCGTGTAGATCGAATATTGTCGCCCTCCGCTACGGCGTGCCAGCGACACGTTGCCCGTGTAGGCATCGCCCGCAAAGTCACCTGCAAAGTTGATCAAATCGCCCAAACTCTCGCCGCGTTTCATCTCGTAGAGCCGAGGGCGACGGACTTTCCCCGTCACTTGGACTATGTTTTCGTAGGGAGCCACCACAATCATATCGCCATCTTTGAGCGGCATATCGACTTCTGTCTTGCCGCGCAATAGGTAGTCGTATACGTCGAGCGTGGCCACTTCTTTGCCCTCGCGATAGAGTTTAATGTTACGCAGCGAACCGATGTCGCTCACTCCGCCGGCCGAATAGAGAGCGTTGAAAAGTGTAGCCAGCGAAGGCAGGGTGTAGGTTCCCGGAGTGAGAGCCTCGCCCACGATGTTGACTTTGATGGAACGAATATCGCCCAGCGTAATTTTGATATGAACAGTGCCGTCCGAGAGGCCGGCCACAGCCGAAACCAACTTGTTTCTTATCTTTGTTTGGGCTTGTCCTACTGTGATGCCGGCCACATTGACCAGCCCCACACTAGGGATATTGATATTGCCTTCGGGCGACACGGTGAGGTTATATTCGGCCTCGGCCGCTCCCCACACTGTGACAAGCACTTGGTCGCCGGCCGAAAGAACATAGTTGGTCGGTGTGGCCATGCTCATCGACGGAGCGAAGGTCAAGTTTTTGTTGTTGAATATTTCGCGTCCAAAGACTTTCACGCTATCTTTGTCGGCTCGCATCCTCAATTTGATGTACTCTTCTTTGGTCACCATCAACGAGTCGCCCTCGGTGCGCAATATTTTCTCGTATTTGTCGGGCATGGGTTCCTTGCCAAGGGTGGTGCGAACACTGTCGGGATTATTCCACACGCGCTCTTTTTTTGTTCGTTCGCCAAAAGGAGTCACCTCGCTCTTGTCGTGTTTGTCTTTGCTGTATTTTGATAGCTCTTCGCCCTTCTTTTTTTTGAGCGCTTCGATCTGTTGAGGGCTTAAATTTTGCAATTGTTTCAATTGCTCTGGCGTTTGAGCGAAAGATAACACGCTAAGTGTAAGTAATATAGCTACTAGTATTTTTTTCATCAACGGTTTTTTTACAAAAATTATACCGCAAAGATAGTGTTTTTACATAAAAAAAGCGTTATATTTGTTCAAGAAAGTAATCATCACAAGTTCAAAAAGATAATGAAAAAAACAGTAGCAATTTTAATGGCCTTTTGCGCTTTGTCGGCCGCCGTGGCGCAAAACTTCACCGAATGGCAAGATACGAAGGTCAATCAGATCAATCGTGCGCCTGCTCGTTCGTCGTTTTTTGCCTACGAAAACCTGCCTTCCGCCATGGAGGGAGTCAAAGAAAATTCCGCTAATTTCCTATCTCTGCACGGCAAATGGAAATTTATGTGGGTCAAAGATGCTTCTGATCGGCCTACCGACTTCTATAAAAACGACTATAACGAAAAACCTTGGGGCGAAATTTCGGTGCCCGGGATTTGGGAGCGTAATGGCTATGGAGATCCTGTCTATATTAATCCGGGTTATGCGTGGAGCTCAGTGATGCGCACTAAGCCCAACGATTCGCCATCAGAAAAAAATCGTTTGTCGGGCAAGGTTAACTCCTTGGGCCCTGTGGTGCGTGGTGCCTCGTCGGGGCAACCGGGCGAAAATAACCACCAAGTGGCAGAGGCCGATGTGACGGGAGTGCCCGAGGTCGAAAATCACGTGGGCTCATATGTGCGCACGGTATACCTGCCGGCCGATTGGAGCAAAAAAGAAGTTTATATCCATTTTGGGTCGGTCACCTCGAACCTCTATCTGTGGGTCAATGGCCGATTTGTGGGCTATTCAGAAGATAGTAAGTTGGGGGCGGAGTTCGATCTGACCAACTTTGTGAAACCGGGCGAAAACCGTATCGCCTTTCAAGTTTTTCGTTGGAGCGATGGCTCGTGGCTCGAAGATCAAGATTTTTTCCGCCTCTCGGGCCTAGCGCGTGAAGTATATATGTATGCGCGCCCAACGGTTCACCTGAAAGATCTCTTTATCACCACCGATCTGGACAACCAATATAAAGACGCAGTGGTGAATGTGGCCGCCTCTATCAAAGGTGCCGGCAGTTGGGCTAGCTTTGAGCTCCTGGACGGCGAAAAAGAAGTAGCCAAAGCGAAGGCTTCGGCCTCAAAAACAGGCGAGGTAAAGGTCTCTATGCCGCTCGAAATGGCCAAAAAATGGACAGCCGAAACGCCGAACCTATACACCCTAATCACCACAGTATACAACGCCAAAGGGGAACCCACAGAAGTAGTACCCCAAAAAGTGGGCGTGCGTAAAGTCGAAATCCGCAATTCGCAAGTGCTAATCAACGGCCAAGCGGTGCTCTTCAAAGGAGCCAATCGACACGAAATCGATCCCGATCAAGGCTACTTGGTCTCAAGAGAGAGAATGGAACAAGACGTTAAACTCTTCAAGGAGCTCAACCTCAACGCTGTGCGTACGTCGCACTATCCCAACGATCCGTATCTTTATGAATTGTGCGACAAATACGGTCTATACATGGTAGACGAGGCCAACATCGAGGCGCATGGCATGGGCTATGGCCCGCAAAACTTGGGCTCGGATATTCGTTTCGACCAAGCACACCTAGAACGCACAAGCCGTATGCAACTGCGCGACAAAAATCACCCCTCGATCATCTTCTGGTCGATGGGCAACGAATCGGGCGACGGAGCTAACTTCCGCGCCGCCTATAAAGCGATGAAGGCATTCGACCCTACGCGCCCTGTGCAGTATGAACGTGCTCTTTGGGACGCAGCGGGTAACAACTATTCCGACATCTGGGCCCCAATGTACACTCGCTACCAAGAGCTCGAAATGTTGGGCAACTTGAAGGGCGAAGGCTCGCGACGAGTCAACGGCTACCACAAAGAAGGACAAGAAGCACCTCGGCCTGTGATCTTGTGCGAATATGCCCACGCAATGGGTAATTCGATGGGCGGGTTCAAAGAATATTGGGATATTTTCCGTCAATACCCTAACTTGCAAGGAGGCTTCATCTGGGACTTTGTCGACCAATCGCAACGCGACTATCGCAATGGGAAAATGATCTACACCTATGGTGGCGATTATGGGCGTTACACGGTGGACGATTATAACTTTTGCTCGAATGGTCTGGTAAGCCCCGATCGTCGACCAAACCCTCACGCAGCCGAAGTAGCCTATATTCAACAAAATATTTGGGCCACACCCGTGGATTTAGAGAAAGGAATCATCGAAATATACAACGAAAATTTCTTTATCAACCTATCGAACTATGCTCTGACTTGGGAACTGATCCACCAAGGGCAGGTCATCGAGCGTGGCGTTGACGAAAACCTTAGCGTGCAAGCTCAACACAGAGCCAAAGTTGTCTTGCCATACACCTTGCCCGACAATGTAGCGCAGGGCGAAACGTTGCTCAATCTCTCCTTTACGCTCAAAACGGCCGACGGCCTGCTGCCGGCTGGTTTCCAAGTGGCCTACGAACAAATGGTGATCGAGCCTTACAAGAATTTCAAAAATGCAGTTTCTCCGGCCAAAGGTTGGCTCACGATCCGTCCAAATACACGTGCGGTGATGGTGGAGGGCGAAGATTTTGCGGTCTACGTTTCGCGTTCGACGGGGCTCATCACCGATTATGTGGTGGGTGGAAAATCGATGCTCGAACAAGGTTTCGCCATGCGTCCAACTTTTTGGCGCGCAGGGACCGACAACGATTTCGGCGCTAACCTCAACAACCGAATGCGCGCGTGGCTCAATCCACAGATGAAAACCACAGAGGTGCGAGCCGAAGCCGACAGCGGCTTTATTGTGGTGACCAGCACCATCGAACTGCCCAAACTCTTTGCCAGCCTAACTCTGCAATACACAATCAATGCCAAGGGCGAGATCGGAGTGCGCGAGAAATTGGTGACCGATCCGGCGCAAAAAAACATGCCGTATCTGTTCCGTTTCGGTATGGAGATCACCATGCCGGGCGTTTACGACAATGTATCGTTCTATGGTCGCGGCCCCGGCGAGAGTTATTCCGATCGCAAGAATGGTGCTAAGATCGGTATCTACAACCAAAAAGTAGCCGATCAGTACTATCCATATATTCGTCCGCAGGAGAGTGGCAATAAGACCGATTTGCGTTGGTTTAAGGTCACTGCGCCTTCGCGTGCGGGGTTGGAGTTCCGTTCCAATGGAGTTTTTCAGGCGTCGGCTTTGCCGTATTTGACCGAGGATTTAGATAGTGGGGTTGACAAGAGTGGTCATGCTCATTCTGGAGAGTTAGAGGTGCGTGATTTGACCAATGTGCACATAGATGGTTTCCAGAGTGGTTTGGCGTGTGAGGATAGTTGGGGTGCTGTGCCGCGTGCGGAGTATCGTTTGCCTTATGGGGATTATGCGTTTGAATTTTTCATTACGCCGTTGGGTTTGTAGGTTGCTCGGCAAACGAATGATAGGCTAAAGACGGTTCAGAAAAACGAAGATTTCAAGAGATCAGTTAAGAAA
>JAVWYC010000068.1:0-9339 GCA_036661755.1 Mucinivorans sp.
AAACTAAAAAGCTCGCGCAGCTTGCGCGCAAAAAACCGCTCGCCGCGCGAGAAACCGCGCTAGCTTAGCACAAGCGCGCGCCCCCCAAAAAAGCACTGGCCCCTGAAAAAACAAAGACCAATGCCCCTAATAAAATAACAAGAACAACCTAATGCGTGTAAACACGACCCTTAACCCGCCTAGCCTTACTGATGGCCAAACGCGTGGTGGTCGGATACTCCAACTTCTCAAACTCAATCACCGCATTACGTATATCACCCAACAACATATCAATCACATCACGCGAAGTTCCCTGACGAATCACTATGCGCATAACCACCATCTGATCCAAATTGTGAGGCAACGTATATGCCGGCACCATCCACCCACTCTCCTGTAACTTGGCCTGCAAATCATAAAGCGTCCATTTGGCCGAAATCGCATATTCAGGCTTCATCGACCAAATAAAAAGCGGATTGACAACCTCACTCGAATAATTAACAAAAGGAGCCATCAAACCAATCTGCTGATGAGCATAACGCGCAATCTCCATACTGTTGAGCTGAATATCTTTGTAACCCTGGAAACCCAGACGAATAAATTGGTAATATTGACCCAAAATCTGAGCCGCCGGACGCGAGAAATTAAGCCCCACCTGCGTTATATTGGCCCCTAAATAGTTGACCGAGAACGACATTTCGTCGGGCAAGTACGATTTGTCCTTCCAGCACACCCAACCCAGACCAGGGTAAACCAGCCCGAATTTGTGACCCGAAGTACTGATAGAGAGCACCCATTTGAGGCGGAAATCCCATTTGCGATGCGGATCCAAGAAAGGCAGAATAAAGCCACCCGTCGCCGCGTCGACATGGATCGGAATTTCGTAGCCCGTTTTTTTGTTGAAAATATCGAGCGCCTTGTCGAGCGCCTCAACGTCGTCGTTCAACCCGGTCCAAGTCACGCCTTGAATCGGCACAATGCAGATTGTATTTTCGTCGCACAAGTTGAGCGCGTCGGCTGGGTCGAGCGTTGTTTTTTTGAGCGACAGAGTCACCTCGCGCATTTCGATTTGCCATAGTTTACCAAATTTTTCCCACACGACTTGGAAGCCGGACGAGATCACAAAATTCGGTTTATCATACGGTTTACCCGCCGCTTTGCGCCTTGCACGCCAACGTAGCCAAGCCGCCACACCACCCAGCATACACGCCTCGGACGATCCGATGGCTAGCGCTCCGGCCTTCCATGCTGCTTTTTCGGGTGTATTCCATAGGTTGGCCATTATGTTGATACACTTGCCCGTCATTACCGCCACGCGCGGATATTCGGTTTCGTCTATGTAGTTGACATTGATCGCTTCGTTCATCAGACGAGTAGCGTAAGGATCCATATAGGTGGTGACGAAGGTGGCCAGATTCAGCGCCGGTTGTGTTTGCGGAAAAGTTTCGTCGTGCACCATTTGGTAAGCGATTTCGGGCATCGTAGGCTCCAGAGGGATAGTGTCTACGGGAGAGGGCTGCAACATGGCGTCGGATCCATAGACCGATGTTGCGGCGTTGTCCGAGCGGTAGGTTTTGTCGTTCATGGTTTGTTGATTTTTTCTTGCTATATCAAGCAAACTACGTGCCACGATCAAATCTATCTTTTGAGCGCCAATATATGGCGTTGCTATTGACTTGCGGATAGCTTTTTGCCAAGAGTGTTTTTAACGATCGTTCAAAACACACAAAGGAACATTTTGTATATTGTATACAAACATAAAACCACCGCAACAGATCAATCAATCAAAAACGACAGCCATAAATTCCTTACAATCAATCAGTAACGGCCGGAACGAAAAAATAAATCAAAAAAAATAACAATCCTAGAATTTATTATTACCTTTGCAAGTCCGAATGGCGTTTTGAACGATCGAACAATAATTTAATTGTAGAGCTAACAGTGTAATTTATTGTGTTTTATGCCAACGAAATATCAACGTTAAATGTCAATATGTATCTATCTACTCCGGGGGTACAAAACATACGTCGACCTGCCGCAGAGCGCATCTTTGAGCACAACACAGCACACCATATCGCACACAGCGCAACAAAATAACCGACAAACATTATGGGCTTTTGTGTTTATCGATTATCGCAAGAATCAAGATAAAGCCCGGATATTTAATTTATTTATGCTATGAACAAAAAATTTACTCATTTTTTTGTTTCCAGAGCCTTTCTCTTGGCAACGACGCTCCTGTGCACCGTTGTCGCTAGTGGAGGGATTTCTGCAACAGCGGCACAAAGCGAAGATCAAGCTAGCCAAGCTCCTGTCGCTCAGTCGCAAATCGATGTAACTTTCACCGTCATCGAGCAAGATGGAGCCTTGCCTGTCATTGGTGCCAAAGTCGTACTCATTGGCAACAACAACAAAGCCGCACTCACCGATGCAAGCGGTATGGCTACCTTGAAAAACGTGCCGGCCAATGGTCAAGTGCTGGTTAGTTTTGTTGGTATGACCACCCAAACGGTCTCCATCAATGGTAAAAACAAAGTGCAAGTCGAATTGACGCCAGACGCAATCAACATTCAAGACGTGGTGGTGGTTGGTTTCGGGTCTACCAAAAAAGTAAACCTAACGGGCGCCGTGGCTTCGGTCAACAGCAAAGTTCTCGAAGATCGCCCAATCACCAACCTTGGCCAAGGCCTGCAAGGTGTTGTGCCTAACTTGAACATCACCACCGGTACCGGTATGCCGGGTCAGGGGGCTTCCTACAATATTCGTGGTACGACTTCACTCAACGGTGGCGGCCCACTGATCTTGATTGATGGTGTACAAATGGACCCTAACCTAATCAACCCGCAAGACGTAAGCAATGTCACCGTGCTCAAAGATGCCGCTTCGGCCGCTATCTATGGTGCACGTGGAGCCTATGGTGTGATATTGATCACAACAAAACAAGGCCACTCCGACCAAAAGCCTACCCTATCGGTTTCGGCCAACCTTGGCTTCCACCAGCCAACCACGCTGCCCACACCTTTGCGTAGCGTTGATTATGCAAACTATGTCAACATGGTGGCCAACAACTCGGGTTGGGGGAGTCCATTCTTCGACAAAGAGTACATGGATCATATCTATGCCTACCAAGCCAACCCAACACCCGAAAATTCGGTGTTCATTCACTCGCAATCCGGCAACAAAAATCAGTATGACTATTGCGGAGAGACAGACTGGTATCGCGATATTATGAACGAAGTGGCGCTCAACCAACAATACAACATTCAGCTCAACGGGGGGACTAAGAACACCTCTTATTTTCTTTCGATGGGTTTGGTTCGCGACAAAGGTATGTTGAAGGCCTACCCGGACAAAAACACTCGTTGGAACACCAATATCAACGTCAAATCGCAAGTCACCAAATGGCTCGAAATTTCGGGTCGTGCGATGTACAACTTTTCGGTCGGTGATATTCCTAACACGAATTTCGTAAACTGGCAAAACGGTTTGTTCTTGAACGGTCTTCGTCCATTGATGCCAATCTATCACCCGGATGGCCACTATTCCGGCCAAGGGATATGGACACACCCAATGGCAGTGGCCGAGCAAGGTGGTTTCCAAACCAACCGTCGCAGCGACCTCTGGCTCACCGGCGCCATCAAGGCAACGCCAATCAAAGGCATGAACATTGTGGCCGACTACACATTCAACTACTATAACCAAGACGTACAAGACAAAACTCGTCAATTCTATGAGTACACAGCTGTACCCGGAACCGAGCAGCTATACCCTTGGACCAAACCGTCATACGTGCAAAACTACACCAATCAAGACACATATTCGGCCTTCAATGCCTACATTGACTACGAACGCCAAATGCGTCGCCACTATTTGAAAGTGATGGTCGGCTACAACCAAGAGAACAAATTCAATCGCGGTTATGGCGCAAGTCGCCCCAATATGATTAGCGATGATATGAATTTCATTGGTTTGGCTACGGGCGACATTTCGCTTGTCAACAATATATCGACCGGTTGGGGCACACAGGGTATCGTCTTTCGTGTGAACTATAATTTTGGTGAGAAATATTTATTGGAGATCAACGGCCGTTACGATGTGTCGTCTAAATTCCCGAAAGATCATCGCGGCGGTTTCTTCCCATCGGCCTCTGTTGCTTGGCGTTTGTCTAAGGAATCGTTCATGGAGCGTGCATCGTCGTGGTTGTCGGATTTCAAGATCCGTGCCTCGTATGGTCAATTAGGCAACCAATCAATCAACGCTAACTTCCCTTATTTCCCATCGATGGGCTTGAATACTCGTTATGGTTATATTCTTGGCGATGGTTTTCCGGTAGCTGTGTCGGCTCCTGGTTTGGTGAGCAACAATTTCACTTGGGAAACAGTTACTCAGCTCGACTTGGGTATCGATCTTTCGTTCTTCAACGGTCGCCTCAACGCATCTTTCGACTGGTATAACCGTCAAACTTCGGGCATGTTGGCTCCCGCCAAGCCATTCCCGGCTCAATTGGGCGCCACTCCTCCAAACATTAATGCCGCTGCTCTGTCTACCAAAGGTTGGGAACTATCTTTGGGCTGGGCCGACCGCACAAAAGGTGGATTTGGCTACAACATCAACTTTATCATGTCTGACTATGTGTCGAAAATCACAGAATATGACAACCCTACCGGATCACTCGGATCATACTACGTAGGGCAAACACTGGGCGAAAAATGGGGATATACCACCGAAGGTAAATTCAAAGATCAAGCCGATATTGACGCCCACGCCAGCCAAGCTCAAATGTATGGCGGTAAATGGTATCCGGGCGATATCAAATATGCCGATTTGAACGGTGACCAAAAAATCAACAACGGCAACAACACTTTGGAAAAACATGGCGACCTATCGGTTATTGGTAACGACACTCCACGTTTTAATTTCGGTTTGACTTTCAACGCCGACTACAAGGGGATCGACCTTACGCTCTTCTTTCAAGGCACACTCAAACGCGATTACTTCCCCGGAGGCCAACAATTCTGGGGCATCGCTAACGAATGGGGCACTCCCATTGGCTGGCAAATGAACAACTACTGGACACCCGAAAATCCGAACGGGTATTTGCCTCGCCAAAGTTTCAACAATGGTAACACCTACACCCAATCGGGCTATATACTCAACGGTGCTTATGTTCGGTTGAAAGAGCTAACCCTGGGTTATACTTTGCCACAAGCAATAACGATGAAAGGCAAGGTTCAAAAATTCAGAATCTACTTCTCGGCTCAAAACTTGTTTAACATCACCTCGCTCCCTTCGCAATACGATCCGGAAACTTTGAGCTACACTGCCTATCCGGTACAAAGGGTCTTTTCGCTTGGTGTGAATTTGACTTTCTAAGCACAGAGAAATGTATAACTCAATTATTAAAATTACGGATATGAAACATAAATTTTTTATTGTAGCGCTTGCAGCCTTCGCAGCTCTCACCTCGTGTGAAGTTACGAACCTCACGCCTTCAGACTCGCTCAACGACGCTACATACTGGAAATCAACCAACGATTTGAAACTATATGCCAATAGCTTTTATGGCTCACTTGGCGGCGCAGTATCGACCCATGATGCGGGAACCGATATTCGCCTATACAACTCACCCAATAGCTTTTATGCAGGCCTAGACCCAGTGCCCGACGCCGATGGCAATTGGAGCTTTGGCACATTGCGCAACGCAAACTACTTCTTGAATCGCTACCAAAAAGTCAAGGGCGATGAAAGCGTGATCAACCACTATGTGGCCGAGGTTCGTTTCTTCCGTGCGGTGGACGTATGGTGGAAAGTGATGCGCTATGGCGCCTTCCCTTGGTATGACAAAGATCTCCAAACAACAGACACCGAGTTGATCTACAAGGGGCGCGACTCGCGCGCTTTTGTGTTGGGCAAAATCATCGAAGACCTCGAATTTGCTTGCCGAAATTTGTTGAGCAAAAAAGATGTCGACAAAAATCGCATCTATAACTTCGTTGCCTATGCTCAGTTGGCTCGCGTATGCCTGTATGAAGGTACACGTGCCAAATATGCCGGCGACAACACGATCGACGCAAACGCAATGTTGACCAAAGCTGCCACTGCCGCTAAGTACATCATAGACAATGGCGGTTACAGCATCGTTATGGACACGAATCCTTTCACCCCGGCCATCGACAATCAACACCCGTTGAATTACTATGCACTCTTCACTCAACTTGGGGCAATCACCAACAATCCCGAGTGTATCTTGGCTCGCGAATACAAGCAAGACCTCTTGACACACAACATGACGCGTGAAATGAGTGAAACAGGAACCGGCCTGAGCAAATTCATGGTCAATCAATACCTCTGCACCGATGGCCTGCCAATCAGCGTGAGCCCTCTCTACAAAGGCGACAACACACTCAGCCTCGAAATGGAAAATCGCGACCGTCGCATGTATCAAACAATCGACAACAAATTCTTGCCCTACCAAATCAAAGAGGACGGGCTCGAAGTACACGAATTTCCACCAATCGGAGGAACTACCCCAACCGGATACACCTTCATGAAATTCCACCACACCGATCCTAATCAATGGATCGCCAACAACTGCTGGACTCAATGGTATTTGTATCGCTATGCCGAAACACTGCTCATTTATGCCGAAGCACAAGCCGAGCTTGGCCTTGTCACACAAGACGATATCGACCTAACGATCAACAAACTCCGCTTGCGCGCCGGCGTTGCTCCGCTCAACATTGGCAACATTGCTACCGACCCGGCTTGGCCAAATTACGGCCACGCGATCAGCCCCGTGTTGCAAGAAATTCGCCGCGAACGGCTCGTCGAACTAGTTGGCGAAGGCTTCCGCAACGACGATATTATCCGTTGGAGAGCCGGCAAATTGCTAGAAAACCCATTGGTTGTCTACGGTTGCCCGGTGACCACCGAAATGATGGCTCACTATCCGGCCGGAACCTTTGATTTGACCGGCAACACCGGGGGCACCGGCGTGCCTACTGTTGTCTATAAAGGCAAACGCTACATCAGAATACACACCAAAGAAGCGGCCGATGGCTACCTTTGGAACGATAGATTCTATTTGCACCCGGTGCCAAAAGAACAACTATCACTCAATCCTAAACTTGCGCCTCAAAACCAAGGCTGGGAGTAACCCCAATCAAGATAGTCACCCCCCCCGTAAGGCTACATTTCTAAGCGGGGGGCAACTACCCAAGCACCACGGCGACTTTGCTCTGTTTCTTTACAGAGCGAAGTCGCCTTTTTTTGTTGGAATTTCAGTAAAAAATATTTACTTTTACATGATCCTTTGGATTAAAAATAATCATCACAAATAAAGAATTGATAATGAAAAAAAAATCGTTGCTCTTTTCGTTATTCTTGGCCCTTGGCGTAGGCTTTGCTGTCGCTGGCACGCCAAGTGAAATCAATATTATCCCTCAACCCACAAGCGTGGTGGCGGGCAACGGAAGCTTCACTTTCCACAATTTCACAATCGCCTATCCTTCCAATAAAGAAGCCAAAGAAGTGGCGCAATTGCTTGCCGATGAGCTCCGCACAACAACCGATCTGGAAGTGAATCTAGTGGCCGGCAATTCACCACAGGCCAACATTAAATTACTGTTGACCGACCAAAAAAATATGAACAACGAAGCTTATCGCCTAATTGTCGATCCTCGCGGCGCGACAATCACCGCCTGCGGAGCCTCGGGTTTGTTTTATGGAACTCGTACTTTGTTGCAACTCCTGCCTTCGCAAATTGCGAGTAAAACCAAAGTCAAAGGCGTGGAATGGAGCACGCCGATGGTTGCCATCGATGATAGTCCGCGCTTTGGGTGGCGCGGCATGATGCTCGACGTGGGTCGCCACTTTTTTACCAAAGAAGAGGTGATGGCCTATATCGACCAAATGGCTCAATACAAGATAAACCGTTTCCACTGGCACTTGACCGACGACCAAGGGTGGAGGCTCGAAATCGAGGGCCTGCCCCGTTTAACCCAAATTGGTGCTTGGCGCGCCCCTCGTGTGGGTGATTGGTGGACACGCCAAGTGCAAGGCCCGGACGAAAAAGCTACCTATGGAGGCTTCTACACCAAAGAAGATGTAGCCCAAGTGATCGAATATGCACGTCGCCGCTTTGTGAGCGTGGTGCCCGAAATCGACGTACCCGGACACTCGCTGGCCGCTCTGGTGGCCTACCCTGAGTTGGCCTGCCTGCAAGCACCACCCACCATCAACGTAGGTAATAAATTCTATGGGATCGACGAAAATTCGCTCTGCATTGGCGCTCCACAGACAATGAAAATGATGGATATAATTTTCAGCCAAGTAGCCCAAATGTTCCCTTTTGAATATATTCATATCGGGGGTGATGAATGTTACAAAGGTTTTTGGGCGAAATGTCCTAAATGTCAAAAACTGATGGCCGATCATAAGATAACAGATGTCAACGAGTTACAGAGTTATTTTATTCGTCAAATGGAAGCCTTGCTCAAAGCGAAAGGCAAAAAAATAATTGGTTGGGACGAAATCAGCGAGGGGGGTTTGGCGCCCGAAGCCACAGTGATGTCGTGGCGCGGCATGGAGGGGGGAGTCCAAGCGGCCAAAGAGAATCATCACGTGATTATGACGCCCAACAGTCATTGTTATTTGGATCTCTACCAAGGCGAGCCTTCGGTGGAGCCGAACACCTATTCGATGTGTCGTTTGTGGGATTCCTACCATTTTCCTCTTTTGCCCGACGGTGTGCGCGAGGATTTAATACTTGGCGGTCAGGGTAATTTATGGGCCGAATCGGTGCCAACGTTCCGTCACGCTCAATATATGAGTTGGCCGCGTGGTTGGGCATTGGCTGAGGTTTTGTGGTCCGACACAACGAATTGCAATTGGGCGAATTTTGTAAATCGTGTTGAATCGCATTTTTTGCGTGCCGAGCAGGGTGATGTGAATTATTCGCGCAGCATGTATAATGCGATTGTCCGTACGACTATTGATTCGACGGGTCAGATCACAGTATTTCTATCGAGTGAGGTTCCCGGCTTGGAGCTTTATTATACGTTCGACAACACCTTGCCGGACACTCATGCGTTGCGATACAGTTCACCTGTGGCGGTACCTTTGAACGCCAGTCGGTTGACGGTCAACACATTTCGCAATGGCAAGCCGATGGGTGCGATTCTTCGTTTAGAGGTTGGCGACTTAAAGTCTAGGGCTGCTTCCCGGGTTCGAGCTGTTGGTAATTTGTAGCGTGTGGTTGTTGGTGAGGTAAGGACGACTGCCGGTATTTTATTTTAAGCGGAGCGGCATTTTCAAGAGCAGTTTAGAAAAGCTAAGTTTTTAAGAACCAGTTAAGAAAAA
>JAVWYC010000069.1:0-9039 GCA_036661755.1 Mucinivorans sp.
GGGGGGCTTGCTTTTCGAAATCATATGCGGAACTACCATTTTACAGTAGCTCCGCAAGGGTGATTATCTCGTTTCTAGTTTTTACCGGACAGCAATAGTTTTGAACTTACTACACCAAAGAAGTACAGATATTCCGAACAATATCGAAACGACTGATCTTGTCACTATCTGAGCGTGCAATTTGCAAATTATATTCCGCTTGCAAATTGAATTATCATACAGCAATCTTTAACAATGCAAAGATGGTGCTGTTTTTTTAATAATTCACTTTATAAGTGAATTTTGAGGCTCGATTTATTAAAGAACACCATAGGGTGGTCGAAAAAAAAGCGGTGTGAATCAACAATTCACACCGCTTTTTTTGCGTTGATCTTACGCTATTTTAGGTAGTGGTTGAGCCAATTGAAAAATTCAGTGTGCCAAACTATTGCATTCTGAGGCTTGAATACCTGATGCGCCTCGTCTTGGAAAACCATCAAACGAGCATCTAGACCCAAAGCCTTGGCCGCGGTAAACGCCTCTAAACTCTGGGTGAAAGGAATGCGATAGTCCTTCAAACCGGTGATAATCATGATCGGAGTGTTCCAATTCTGTACCGAATGGTGTGGCGAATTAGCATATGAACGCATGGCCGTTGGATTCTTGAAATCCCAATACGATCCACCATAATCATTGTTGACAAACCACAACTCTTCGGTCGAACCATACATGGAAGTGAAATCAAAAATACCACAGTGCGAAATAAATGCTTTGAATCGATTGGCATGATGCCCGGCCAGATAAAATACCGAATAGCCGCCATAGGAAGCACCCACACAACCGCGACGCGAGGTGTCTACGTAAGCCTCCGTTGACACATCGTCGATGGCCGAGAGTAAATCTTTGATATTTTGACCCGAATAGTCGCCCGAAATTTGATCCAACCATTGCTGGCCAAACGATGGCAATCCACGGCGATTTGGCGCCACGATAACGTAGCCTTCGCCGGCCATCAATTGGTAGTTCCAACGGTAGCTCCAAGCTTGCGAAACAACAGATTGTGGCCCACCTTGGCAGTAGAGCAGGGTAGGGTATTTTTTTGTGGAGTCAAATTTAGGCGGTTTGATCACCCAGGTCAACATATCCATCCCATCGGTGGTGCGCACCATTCGTTTTTCGATCTGTCCCATATCTACATTGGCGTAAATATGGTTGTTGATGGTTGTTAGTTGTCGATCGGCGCCCGTGGCTAGGTCGATAGCGAAGGCTTCAGCGGCCATAGAGAGAGTGGTTTTTTCGCTCACCACGCTTTGGCCGGCCATTGATAGTGAAACGTAGTCGTGCGCGCCACTAGTGATCGGGCGTACGGCGTGGGTGGCATAGTCGGCCACGCATAATTGAACGGTGGCCTCGATGGGCGAGAGGAAATATATCTTCTCGCCGTCGGCGCTCCAAGTCAAGTTAGATGCGTTGTAGTCAAAGTGTTCGGTCAGGTAGCTTTGCTCCCCTGATTCGAGGTTGAGTACCATTAATCGGTCTTTGTCGGATTCGTTGCCTGCGCGTTCCATGCTTTGCCAAGCGATTTTTTTGTCATCGGGCGAAAAGCGTGGGTATTTGTCGTAACCCTGCATACCTTCGGTCAAATTTTGCAGGGTGCTGTCTTTTAATGTGTAGAGGAAAATATCGGTATTTGTCGAAATTGCATAGTTGTAGCCTTGCAATTTGCGGCATGTGTAGGCCAGAGCTGTGCCGGCGTGGTTCCATGTGATCTCTGTATTGTCGAAATATGGAGCCACGGGAGCGTCCCACGGTTCGCTCTGCATAATATCTTTGAGGTCGGTCACTTTGTCTTTGTGGAGCGTGCCCACGAAGATATGGCTATATTTGCCATCTTCCCATCGATCCCAATGGCGCACCATAAGATCATTGTATATCAATGCGTCTGATTTTTTGAGGCTATCGAAAATTTCGGACGAGCTGATTTTTTCTACTGCCGCGTCCATAGCCAGCCACAGGTGCTCCCCGTCTGGCGAGACTCCATAGCCGTTCACACCGCCATCGACCGAGGTTATCTGGCGCAAATCATCGCCGTTAGGGCTGATGGAGTGTAGTTGATTGGCGCCGCTGAGCGTGCTCATGAAATAGATCACCGAAGCGTCGGCCGACCAAGTTGGTTCGCTCGCCGCACCATCATAGGATGTGATCTGTTGATAACTTCCCGTGGCTAGATCCATTGTCCAGAGTGCGGTGTAGCTTTTGTTAAGGCGAACACTTTGGTAGTTAATCAAATAGAGCAACATCTTGCCATCGGGCGATAGTTGCGAAGAGGATAAGCGCCCCATTTTCATCATCACGGCCGGGGTGAAGACACGATCTTTGATCTCTTGGGCTGTTAGGGCAGTGTCCGAGGCGAAAGGAGCTTGGAACGAGCTTTTTTTGGTGCTCTTGGAGCAAGCGAAAAACGAGAGTAGCATTGACACGGCAATGAGTGGTAAGATTGTTTTCATTTTATTTTGTTCGATTAGTTACATAGTGAGCGTATTGGAGCAATGCGCTACGCACGGAGCTCGGAGGGTATTGCTCGATGATTTGTATTGCTTTTTCATGGTGTTGTTGCATCATTGTGCGCGAGGCCTCGACCCCCTTGTTGAGTTTGACATACTCCACCACCTTGGCCACATTGCCCTTGCGCAGCCACGAGAGTACACTGGCTCGATGACCGCCACTTTCTACCGCCAGTAGCAGCGGCAGGGTGATCTTGCACTCGCGAATATCGTTATACAGGGCCTTGCCGGTGGCTGCCGAGCCGATGTAGTCGAGTATATCGTCTTGGATTTGGAAGGCAATGCCGAGTTCGTTGCCCAGTATTTGCATCGCCTCTTGCTGGCTTTGTGTGGCCTTGGCCGCTAGGGCCGACGCTTGGGCTACGCCCGAAAGAAGCGACGAGGTTTTGAGCTCTACCACATTGATGTAATCTTGCAAGAGGAGCGACTGTCTGTGTTGGTTTTCGCTTTGTGCCAATTCGCCCTCCACAACTCGTTCGATGGCTCGTGTGGCGATTTCGATTTGGGCAAAGGCGCCAGCCGTAGAGGCCGCTGTGAGCCCCTTGGCGAACATAAAGTCACCCACCAAGACGGCCGATCTAGATCGGAGCATAGCCCCTAGCGTGGCCTCGCCTCGGCGCAAGTAGGCCTCGTCTATTACGTCGTCGTGCACCAAGGTAGCGTGGTGGAGTAGTTCAAAAAGCACAGCCGTGGCATAGACTTGTTCGTTGACTTGCCCTTGGTGTAGTTTGGCCACGAGTAGCCCCAGCAGCGGTCGCATCATCTTGCCTCGCAGTTCGATAATCGAGGTAGAGATAGGGCCAAGGATATGATAGGGCGAGGCGATCGCCGCTTGCAGTTTGATTTTCAGCTCCGCTAACTCTTCTTCTATTGGGGCGCTTATTTCTTTGATTATCTGACTCATAATATCACTAATTCGAGCTTGGTGGCCGTTGCAATTTGGTTCAAAAAATCACGATAACGAGCATCGCTAGCATATGGGGCGTCGCTCGTTCCGATACATAGGCTCTTGACCCCCCATTTTTGTGATAACTCTTCCAAAAGAGCCCTCACAAGGCGCATTCCCTCCACCGAGTTGAGGGTGTGACCCGACCAACGTTCAAAAATTTCATTTCGCGATAGCAGGTCGACCCCCAAGAGTATCTGTATGTTATTCATGTTGGCGTACTTAGTCAATTCGCCAAAGGTAGCGGCCGAATATGCTTCGTTTCTTGGTATGATTGCTTTGAGTGGGTTGAATAAGTTGAAGCAATCCAGCGTCATACGAAAAGCCGATGGCGAGGCCATTTGCACAATCACACGATAGTTGTCGGCTCGTGCGGGTATGCCCAAGGCGGCTACTCGCCGAATGGCGGCTTGGATTGTAGCTGTTGATAGATAGCGACTTGTGCAGTCGACTATCGAACCGTTGATGCGAGGTTGAGCCGATCCTTTGGCTTGATTTTCGATCACCGTCACATTCACCCCGCGAATCATTCGTTGGGCATATGGCTCCGCAAAAAGAGTTTTCAGGTAGGCCACAGCTCGCGCGGCATAGGGCGCAGAGCTATAGTGTATTGTGATTTTATTTTTGTTGACTTTGATCGAAAACCCTTCCGTGCCACGAGCCCCCACCATGCCGGGCTGTAAACTAATGTGCGAATAGAAGAGTTGCGCCATCAAGCCGCTCATCACCTGTGCCCCGTGAGAAGAGAGAAAAGCGGAGATTTCTTCGTTGTATTGCATATCGTTTTTGCTAGTCACGACGACAACCTTGCGCCCGCCGAGCAAAAAGTAATTGTTGTGCTCCTCCACTGTTTCGGCGCCCAAAACGGGCAAGGAAACGAGCAAGAATAAAAGTAGTATGAAAAAGTGTTTAGACATATCTTAATGTGATGAAAGTTGGTTACAAATGTACTATTTATAATTTATTTTCACTACCTTTATCGCCTAAATATGATCTGACAATTATAAAACAATGGTCAAAAAACTTGTAATAGTTCCCACATACAACGAAATTGAGAATATCGAAGCGATGATTCGCAAGGTTGGTTCGTTGGCCGAAAATTTTGATATGTTAGTCATCGACGACAATTCACCCGACGCTACGGGGGCCAAGGTGAAGGAGTTGATGGTTGGTAATGATAGCCTGCACTTGATCGAGCGGTCGGGCAAATTAGGCCTAGGCACAGCCTATCTGACCGGTTTTCGTTGGGCGCTAGAAAATAATTACGACTATGTTTGTGAGATGGATTGCGACTTTTCGCACAATCCCGACGATTTGATTCGTCTGGTGGCCGAGTGCCAAAGCAATGGCGCCGATGTGGCCATCGGTTCGCGTTATGTGACGGGCGTAAATGTGGTGAATTGGCCTATCAATCGAGTTATAATGTCTTATTACGCAAGTGCTTATGTGCGTCGCGTGTTGCGCATTCCGATTCGCGACACAACGGCTGGTTTTGTGTGTTTTTCGCGGCGAGTGCTCTCTACCCTCGACTTGGATAGGGTGCGTATGCGTGGCTATGGATTCCAGATCGAGATGAAATATTCGGCCTGCCGCTTGGGATTTGTTGTCCGGGAAGTGCCAATTATTTTCACCGATCGCACCAAGGGAACCTCCAAAATGAGTAGCGGTATTTTTGGCGAGGCTTTTTGGGGAGTGTTGAAGATGAAATTCAGAAAAATCAAAGCTAAAAATGGTAGTAATCCACAACGGCACGATAATAAATAGAGGCAAACGTACGGTTGGTTATCTGGTGGTGCAGGGTGAGCGAATAGTGGCTCTGGGTAGCGGCGCGTTCAATTGTGCTGCTTTGTCGCCTGAGCTACAACAAAAGGCCGCCGCGGCGCAGATGATAGATGCCCTCGGGGGCTATATTATGCCCGGTGTGATTGACGATCAGGTGCATTTTCGCGACCCGGGATTGACCTACAAGGGCGACATCGAGAGCGAATCGCGCGCGGCGGTGGCTGGCGGAGTGACCACCTTTATGGATATGCCCAACACAGTGCCGCAAACCACCACCATCGAGCATTGGCAGCGTAAACATGAGCGCGCCGAGGCTGTTTCGAGAGCCAATTACGCGTTCTATTTTGGCGCCACTAACGATAATATCAAGCAGATCAACAACCTAGACCCGACCTTGGTGCCCGGGGTCAAGGTTTTTATGGGCAGTTCCACGGGCAATATGTTGGTAGATCGCGAGCAATCGCTCGAAGCGATTTTTGCTGAAAGTCCTGTTTTGGTGGCTACTCACTGCGAAGATGAGGCGACAATCCGGGCCAACATCGCTCGCTATGGTGCGGCGGCTACAATTGCCGATCATCCCTTGATCCGATCGGCTGAGGCGTGCTATCGTTCGTCGGCCTTGGCGGCTCAAATAGCGACAAAATATAATACGCGTTTGCATATTTTGCATTTGTCGACGGCTCGTGAAATGGCGATTTTCGAGTGTCGTCCACTGGCCGAAAAACGTATAACGGGCGAAGTTTGTGTGCATCACCTCTGGTTTTCCGATCAAGATTACGCCACAAAGGGCAATCTAATCAAGTGGAACCCTGCCATCAAGAGCCCATCCGACAGAGATACATTGCGCTCGGCTTTGCTTAGTGGGCGCATTGATATAGCGGCCACCGACCATGCTCCGCACACATTGGCCGAAAAAGAACAACCATACTCTTTGGCTCCAGGTGGGGGGCCTTTGGTGCAACATTCCTTGCCCGCTATGCTCGAAATGTTCACCCCCGAACAAGTGGCCTCCTTTATGAGTCACCGCGTGGCCGAATGTTTTGCAATCCGCGATCGTGGCTATTTGGATGTTGGTCAATATGCAGATATAGTGATAGTTAGAGATGATCCGTGGCAAGTTTCGTCACAGAACATACTCTATAAATGTGGTTGGTCGCCCTTTATGGGGCAAACTTTCAGACATAAAGTCGCTTTTACTTTTGTCAACGGGGCATTGGCGTATGTTGAGGGTAGGGTGGAGGATAGCGTTCGCGGACGTGCAGTTAAATTTAGGGCATAAAGCATAATAAATCAAATAGTTATGAGTGGATATTTAGACATGGAGCTACTACGCTTCACAACAGCAGGATCGGTAGACGATGGCAAGAGCACCTTGATTGGTCGCTTGTTGTATGACAGTAAATCAATTTTTCAAGATCAAATGGAAGCTGTCGAGCAGGCTTCTAAACGGACTGGTGGTAAGGAAGTTAACCTAGCTTTACTGACCGATGGCTTGCGTGCCGAGCGCGAACAGGGGATCACAATCGATGTTGCTTATCGTTATTTTGCTACTCCGCGTCGCAAGTTTATCATTGCCGACACGCCGGGGCATATCCAGTATACGCGTAATATGGTCACCGGCGCTTCGACTGCCGATTTGGCTATAATATTGATCGACGCGCGCAATGGTATCGTCGAACAGACAATCCGTCACAGCTACATTGCCTCATTGTTGCGTATTCCGCACATCGCGGTTTGTGTCAACAAGATGGATCTGATCGATTATAGTCAAGCTCGATTCGATGAAATAGTGACCAAGTATAGCGAAATAGCAGCCAAATTAGAGCTGTCGGATGTTAATTTCATCGCTATTTCGGCTAAATTTGGCGACAATGTTGTCGATCGGTCAACCAACATGCCATGGTATGATGGGCGTACACTGATTGAGGTGTTGGAACAAACGCCGATCGCACACAAACTTGGTACAACGGCAGCGCGTTTCCCGATTCAGTGGGTTATTCGTCCCATGATGGACGAATTTCACGATTTCCGCGCCTATGCCGGGCGTATGAGTAGCGGAGTGATCCGAAAAGGTGAAAAAGTGAGAATCCTACCCTCGGGTACCGAAACGACAATAAAAGAGGTTTTTCAAGCCGACAAAGAATTGCCCGAGGCGATCACGCCACTCTCTGTTAGCTTGACCTTGACCGACGACATCGATGCTAGCCGTGGCGATATGATTGTTGCACTTGATGGCGGTCAACCGATTGTTAGCCAAGACGTTACAGCCATGGTGTGTTGGCTCAACGAGAAACCACTCTCTTTGGGCACAAAATATACTATCCGCCACACAACGGCCGAGACTTTGGGCGTTGTGAAATCTATTGATTACAAGGTAGATATGGAAACTTTGGAGCACTCTACCACCGATCGTTCGATCCACATGAACGACATCGCACGGATCACCATACGTACGGCGCGCCCCTTGGTTTTCGACTCTTATCGCGACAACCGAACCACGGGCAGTTTGGTTTTTATAGACAGTGCTACCAACGAAACTATTGGCGCTGCGATGATTGTTTCGGAGTAAATTACACGCGTTATGAATTGTGAATCAAAGGAATCTATCAAGCACGTTGTCGATCAGCTCAACGAGCGATTTGCCAAAGAGAGTGCACAGTCTGTGTTGCATTATTTTATCGAGCAATATAGTGGTCGGATCGGGTTGGCTTCCAGCCTATCGATCGAAGACCAAGTGCTGACCGATATGATCTGTGCCGAGGCTAAGGTGCCTCTTCAATGTCGGATTTTCACGCTCGACACGGGGCGTATTTTCCCGGAAACTTATTCGTTGATTGCGCGTACCGGTGAGCAATATGGCATCAATATTCAGGTGATGTTTCCCGACCATCAAGCGGTGGAGGATATGGTGGCCAAAAATGGGATTAATCTTTTTTACGACAGCATCGAAAAACGTAGGGAGTGTTGTCATGTGCGCAAATTAGAGCCTTTGAAACGAGCTTTTCGGGGGCTCGATGTCTGGATTTGCGGTCTGAGGCACGAACAGTCACTCACACGTGCTGATATGCGAACTGTCGAGTGGGACGAAGGCAATAAGATCTTGAAAGTCAATCCTTTAATATCGTGGAACGAGGCTCAAACGTGGGATTACATTCGTACTCATGGTGTGCCCTACAACACTTTGCACGACAAGGGTTTCCCCAGCATTGGTTGCCAACCCTGCACGCGAGCCGTCCGTGCGGGTGAAGATATTCGCGCCGGTCGTTGGTGGTGGGAAAATCCGGAGCAGAAGGAGTGCGGCCTGCATAAATAGTTGCGCTTAGCGTGAGCTCGACCTAAGAAAAGCGGTATGAATTATTGATTCATACCGCTTTTTTGCGACTATTTTTGGTGCGAAGCTACGTTTTTCTTGGTTTTATTTTTCTATTCGGCGCCTAAGGTTGTAGTATGATGCGCGTGAGCAGCCCACTTCTTGGCAGGCTTTGGCGATGGAGAGGCCGCGTTCGCGGCGCAGGCGTTCGATGGTGTAGAGTTGTTCTTGTGTGAATTTGATTTTCACGGTTTGTCCTTTGGCGCGGCCTAGGGTTTTGCCTTGCTCACGTGCTCGGGATAGTCCTTTGCGTGTTCGGGCGGCGTGTATTTTGTTGGCCAGGGCGTGGAGTTTGCCCAGGTATTCCATATTATTTGCTTGGTCGGGGTTGGTTATTGGTTGGGCGAACCATGGTTCTTCGAGCGAGTAGATGGGGTAGTGGCTAGCTGTGTTGAGTA
>JAVWYC010000070.1:0-8989 GCA_036661755.1 Mucinivorans sp.
TCACTCTCCTCAGCCGCCTTTTATTTTGCAGTCACCAACCCCCGTCGCTGCATAAGCGCCGCTTTTGAAGGCGCATGACCTCTGAAATTTTGATACAACACATCTCCCGGCGCCATGCCACCACGACTAAGCACCTCCTTGCGGAAACGTTCGGCAGTCGCTCGGTCAAATATATCGCCTGTCTGAACAAATGCCTCAAAAGCATCGCTATCAAGCACCTCAGCCCAAATATAGCTGTAATAACCAGACGAATAACCACCCGAAAATATGTGCTGAAAATAGGTCGAACGATAACGTGGCGCGATCTGAGACATCAAACCCAAACGAGCAAGCGACGCGCTTTCAAAATCCGAAACCGAGCCTACAATAGGCGCAGTCAAAGTATGAAAATCCATATCCAACAACGACGCTCCCAAGTATTCAACCGTCATGAAACCTTGATTAAAAAGAGCGCTCTTTTTGATTTTTTCGATCAATATTGCAGGAATTGTTTCGCCAGTTTTATAGTGTTTGGCATAAAGTGCCAACATTTCGGGTTCAAAAGCCCAATTTTCCATGATTTGCGAAGGCAACTCCACGAAATCGCGCTCCACACCACCCAGACCTTTGTAGGGCACATCGGCAAAGAGCGAATGCAGGCCGTGCCCAAATTCGTGGAAAAAAGTTTCAGTCTCGTCTAAGTTCAGCAGCGCAGGTTCGCCCGGCGCTGTGGGACGAGTGAAATTACACACGATCGAGACCACAGGATAGATCTTCTGACCATTCACATAGCTTTGATCGCGAAAAGAGGTACACCATGCACCAACTCGTTTACCGGGCCGTGGATAAAAGTCCAGATAGAGCACCCCTAGCACCGATCCGTCGCTGTCGTTAACTTGATACACTTGGCACTCCGGATTATATTTTGGAGCATCGGGAAGCTCTTTGTAGCTTACGCCATACAGTTTATTGGTGAGTGTAAAAATCCCTTGACGCACATTGTCGAGCGAAAAATAGGGGCGTAATTCATCTTCGTTGAGATCATATTTTGCTTTACGAAGTTTTTCGGCCCAGTACCACCAATCCCAGCTTTGGAAATCTTTTGGTGCGCCACCCAGATTTTTCATTTGTTGCATCTCCGATTCGGCCAGACGCAGAGCCGGTGTCCACAACTCTTGCAGCAATGTATAGACGGCATCTGGGGTTTTTGCCATATTGCGATCGAGCACAAAGGCGGCATGCGAGTCGAATCCCATTAATTTTGCGCGTTCGGTGCGTAGGGCGGTGATATTTTTGATCACCTCTTTATTGTCGCTTTGGTCGTTGTTGTTGCAACGTTCCAAGTAACCTTTATATAGTTTTTCGCGCAGAGATCTAACGTTGGAATATTGCAAAAAAGGGATCATCGATGGTTTGTCGAGCGTAAAGAGCCAGCCTTTCTCTCCACGTTCTTTGGCTAAGGCGGCAGCCGCTTCGATTGACGATGTTGGCAGGCCGTCGAGCTCGCTTTTTTTTGTCACTTGGAGCGTAAAGGCTCCATTATCGCGGCGCAGATTGTTGGCAAAGGTGAGCGAAAGTTCCGACAGTTTTTGGTCTATTTGGCGTAATTTCGCTTTTTGTTCATTGGATAGATTGGCTCCGTTGCGCTCGAAACTCTTATAAATTTTGTCGGTCAGACGCGCTTGGTCGGCGCTCAGCGAAGCGCGGCTGAGCCAAACGCTTTTTATACGTGAAAAGAGTTGCTCGTCGAGCGAAATATCGGAGCTGTGCGCGGTGAGCAGTGTCGATATTTCGGCCTCCAACGCCTCTAATTCATTCGTCATTTCGGTGCCCGTGATGTTATAAAAAACGAGTATTACTCGTTCTAGCTCGGCGCCGGAATTGTCGTAGGCCAAGATGGTGTTATCGAACGTTGGCGCCTCTGGTGACGATGTAATAGCTTGAATTTGAGCTTTTTGCAGACCAACAGCTTGCTTCACGGCCGGCAAATAGTGTTCGTTTTTGATTTTATCGAACATAGGCACGCCGTGCGGAGTGTTCCACTCTTCAAAGAAAGGGTTGGCGGCCGAGGCCATCAAGGCGGCCGAAGCGACTAAGAATGTCATAATAAAATTTTTCATACTAATCTTTAATGTCTTCAATTATTTAGGTGCAAGGTGCTATTTTTTTGTTACGAAAATCTTATCTCACGCCCCAAAACGCCCAAAACAAACGACCTACAACAAGAGGGAATCAAGTAATAAATCACAGTTTTATAGGTGTTCCGAACCCCTAAAATTGATATTCCGCAAAAAATCCGATAGTTTATATGGCAAATTTAACTATTTTTGATTAAATTTGCAATCAAAGTATGCAACTATTTTATAATACAGATTTCATAACCACCGCCACCGGCGGCGTAGCTATTGGCATGAGGCGGGAATTGACCGCTGCTCAATCGCACCATTGTGTCAATGTGTTGCGTATGGGTGTGGGGGCGCCCCTGTGGGTGAGCGACTCGCAGGGTACCATATACGAATGTCGTGTGTGCACGGCCAATGCTAAACAAACTCAGGTGGAGATCACCTCGATCAAAAAAGAGTACGCCCGCCGCCCTTATCGGCTAGATTTGGCAGTGGCGCCGACCAAAAATTTCGATCGTATGGAGTGGCTTATCGAAAAAGCAACCGAGGTAGGGATAGACAGTTTCACCCCTCTTCTGACCGAACATAGCGAACGTAAAGTGGTAAAAACAGAGCGCCTGATGCGCATTATGGAGAGTGCAGCCGCTCAGTCACAAAAAGCATATCTGCCACAATTGAACGAGATGACCTCCTTTGCCGATTTTGTGGCCACGCACCCCGCCGGCCTTATTGCTCACTGCATAGACCAAGCGCAAGAGAGGAAGATCACAATGCCCAAAGAGACAAATTACACTATATTAATAGGCCCGGAGGGTGATTTTTCGCCCGCCGAGCTCAACAACGCTCTTGCCGCGGGCTACCGAGGGCTTGATTTAGGCCCCTCGCGCTTGCGCACCGAAACAGCCGCACTATATGCAGTGATAGCGGCAGCAATTAAATACTGACAACTAAAACGATCAAAGATTTGTATTTTGAATACTACATATTATTAGCACTCTTGCCTTTCGTCGCTCCCCGCCATGCCAAGGGTTGGGTGATGTTGTGCGCTGTTTTGGCAGGCGCTGCGGTGAGTGGTTGCGGGGCTGTGTTGGCTCTTGGCGGGTGGGGCGCATTGTGGTGGGCTCCCAATTTTGACCTACTGAGCTCGTTTTTTGTTTTGCTTTTCGGTGTTGTATTTGTCGCTGTGGCTCTGCACATTTTGCCCAAGGAGCGTGGCGGCGCTAGTTCGCAAACTTTTGTGGCTCTCCAATACTCCACCCTTGTGGTGCTATACTACTCCTTGCTCGGTATTTTGCAGGCCGACACCATCTATGGCTTTTTGTTCTATTGGGAATTGATGAGCGCGTCGGCTTTTGTGATGGGCAGTTCGCGCAGCGCCTCTCGCGAAGCGTTGCACTCGGCCGTTAGCTTCATTGTGATGATGCACCTTGGCTTTTTCATAATTTTGGGAGCCTTCCTGCTGCTTTCGCCTTCGGCCTATCTCTTTGGCATTGGCACGATGAGCATTACCGCGTGGCTACTTTTTGCCATCGGATTTATGATTAAATCGGCCGTTGTGCCTTTTCATTTTTGGTTGCCGCCTTTTTATATCAACAGCGAATCGTGGGTGACGGCTTTGATGGGTGGCGCGGTGACCAATATCGGCATTTATGGCTTGTTGCGTGTGAGCCTCAACGTGGGCGATGTGGGCACGATTTGCTGGGTGATGATGGCTTTTGGAGCTGCGGGAGCCGTCTATGGCGCCTTCAGGTTGCCCGGTCAACACACCCTCAAAGGTTTGCTCTCTTATTCGTCGATTGAAAATATCGGGCTCACGCTCTTCATCTTTGGCTTTGGCTTCTATTGCAAGGCTACAGGGCACAGCACGGCGGCTTCTTACGCTTTTATTGGCGGCTTTCTTCAACTCGTTTTTCACGCCGTGGCCAAAACGCTGGCCTACCTAAGTCTCTGGCACATAGAGCGCCGCACGGGGAGCCACGCACCATCTTCGCTGGGCGGTTTGGTGCACACCATGCCGCGCACGTCGCTCTTTTTTGCCCTTGGCGCGTTTTCGTTGATGGCTATGGTGCCGATGGCAGGTTTTTTTAGCGAATTTATGATCTTCTATTCTTTTTTCTCGGTGGTAGCCTCGGGGCTCGATCCGATAGTGGGTATTATGGGTGTGTTGGTGGTGGCCATTGTGGTGTCGGTGTCGATCTTTGCCTTTGTGCGAAGTTTGTCGGTGGCTTTGCTCGGCGTGGGGCGTAGCCAAGCGGCACGATCGGCTACCGAAAAAATCACGTTCACCGACGGGATCTCTTATTCCCTCTTGACTATGATCTTGATTGGTGGCGGATCTTTGATATGGATTTTGGGTGCTGTGATAAATTCGACGATGGGTGTGGCCGGTGTTTCAAATCCAATACCTGCTGATTTTATTCGTTTGATCTTTGGCGTGGTTGGTTTTGTGGTAATTATTATGGTGCTGTGGTTCGTTCGCTCGCGTGTGATGCGCAAAAGGCGTAACAGCATAGCCCCAACATGGGCATCCGGCTGTGGGGCGCCTAGCCCCGAAGCGCAATACACCGATCAATCCTTTGCGCGTGAAGCCAATCGCACCTTCACCCTGCCGCAAAGCGTACGCAAAATAGCGCGCGGATCGCTCACCCGATCCATCGAGCCATCTCGATTGATGCGCCATGCAACGGCTCGCCTCGCTTTTTTCCAGACAGGACGTGCAAGTCACTATATTTTGCATATCGTGCTCTTTTTGGCGCTCATTCTTCTACTCACTTTAACCGGCGTATTATGATACCTTTGCTACTCATTATATTCGGCATGGTGGCGGTGGTTGGCGTAATCAACCGCACCGGTTCCATATGCGCAGGGCGTCGCGGGGTGCGTTTGTTGCAACATCTATACAACGTCTTGCTCTTGTTCCGCAAGGGGAACGTGATGAGTTCGCAAGCAAGTCTTATCACCGCCCTGGGCCCTATTGTTTCGCTTGCGGCTTTGGTTGTGGCCGCCTTGATTGTGCCTTTCGGAACTTTTGGTTCTTTGATTAGTTTCGAGGGCGATGTGATTCTTTTTTGTGCCCTACTGGCCACTTCGCGTGTGGCGATGGTGCTGGTGGCGATGGATTCCGGCAGTAGTTTCCAAGGGATGGGTGCCTCGCGCGATGCTTTTTTTTCGATGCTTGTCGAGCCTGCTCTCTATATGTTGCTGGCCACGATGATTGTCATCACGGGGCACGATTCGTTGAGCGAGGTTTTTGCCAGCTTTGAAAACATGTCGCTCAATTGGTTGATGCTCTCGATTGTTGTGGGCTATGGTTTCTTGAAATTGGCGCTGGTGGATTGTGCTCGTGTGCCAATCTCCGACCCGGCAACTCATCTGGAACTGACAATGACTCACGAAGTTATGGTGCTCGACCTGTCGGGCTTCGACCTTGCGATGTTTACCATTGGTTCGTGGTTGAAATTATCTATTTTCGGGCTTCTGTTTGCCAATTCGTTGATTCCGGCTCATGTTGATGGATTATTGCTTTTTTTGCTCTATTTTGTAGCAATTGTTATTTTCGGAGTGATTATTGGCGTTGGCGAGTCGTTCCGCGCACGCAATAGAATGAATAAAAACGCAACCTATGTGGCCTCGATTATAGCGATCGGAGTGCTGGCTTTTATTCTCGCTTACATGTTGGTTACCAATCTTTTAATTGCTTAACGAATGTTGTTTCTACTCATCATACTCTATGCTTTAACTTTGCTCTACGCTGCCACAAGCGAGCGATTTCGTCATTACGCTCTTTTGGTTGGGCTGCAAGGGTGGATTTTGATGTTTATCGCTTTGATGCAATTACAAAATAGCAGCCTGTTCGATCAGATTTTTATTGTCACCGAAACATTGTTTTTCAAAGGCCTACTTGTGCCCTACCTCTTGTTCCGCGTGATTCGCTCCACCAAGATCAACAAAATTTCATATCGCGCAATGCCGCCTTTTATGTCGAATATTTTTTCGGTCATCGCCCTTATAGCCAGTTTGTCGATCACCTATTTTGTGGCCGATACCGAAACTAATTCCCTCTTTTTTGGAGTTGCTCTTTTTGGCTTGTTGATGGGTATGATACTGATAATGACCAGAGTACGCATTTTCTCGCACTTGGTTGGTTTTTTGATTATCGAAAATTCGGTATTTTTGTTTTCGCTCGCCGTGGGAGCCGAAATGCCAATGCTGATCAATGTTGGTATTTTGCTCGATATTTTGATGGGCGTGTTGATGCTTGGACTTTTTGTGACCAAGGTGAGCGAACGCATGCACTCGCTCCAAAGTGATACCCTGTCTAGACTTAAAGATTAAAAACGATGTTTCTCTATATTCTCATAACGACTCTCTTGTGCTTGGCGGGTGTGATGCTTGCTCGTCATCGAAATATGGTCAATCTGTGCGGCTCCATGTTTTTTGTGACCCAAATTTCGCTGGCCATCTATGCCGTAATCAACATAGGCAAAGTCTATTGGAGTTTCTTTACGCTCGACCACATGGGGGTGACCTACCTCTGTATGATGTCCGCCATCGGTCTGCTAACGGCATGGCGCTCAAATAGTTACCTAGACAGCGAATCGCTCCGCCATCGTAAGATTTATTTTGTGTCGCTCATCACACTCAGCCTCACGCTAACGGGCGTTTATCTGTCCAACAACCTAGCCGTGACGTGGATTTTCTTGGAAGCCACCACCGTTGCCACGGCCGGACTGACCTACCATCGTCGCACGGGGCGAGCCTTAGAGGCCACTTGGAAATATATTTTCGTCAGCTCCGTTGGCATCGCCATCGCCTACCTGGGGGTCTTGCTACTCAGCACCGCCTCGCCCGACACTTTGAGCTACCAAGGCCTTGGCACAGCTCTTGCCGCTGGTGGCAATCCGCTCTATATCCGTTTGGCGTTCCTCTTTATTTTGGTGGGTTACAGCACCAAACTCGAGATTTTTCCACTCTTCACCGTTGGTGTCGATGCCAATCACTCCTCGCCTACCCCTGCCTCGGCCTTTATTAGTTCGGCCTTGGTTGGGGGCGGATTTGTGGCTCTACTAAGGGTATACCTTGTTATGCAACATTCCTCAGAGATCAACTGGGTACGCGGCGTGCTGCTGGTGGTGGCCGTGCTTTCGATTGTGGCGGCGGCCGTCTATTTGGGGCGAACCAATAACTACAAACGACTATTGGCCTATTCGACACTCGAAAACAGTGGCCTTATGATGCTTGGCTTGGGCTTGGGCTTGGGCGGTGTTGGAGTGGTGGCCGCGGTGCTGCACTCCTTGGCTCACACACTAATCAAAGGGGCGGCCTATCTGCAAATGAGCGTGGTGGGGCGCATGTATCGAACATACAGGGTGGGGCGCGTGGGAGGCTATGCGGCAGCCGATCCGCTGGGCGCCTTGGTGCTCATGCTATCGATGGTGGCCTTGGTGGCCGTGCCGCCATCGGTGCTGTTTCGCTCCGAATTTCTAATGTTTTCGCATCTATTGACCATGCCTTCGTGGTGGCTTATTTTCGTTATCGTTTTGCCGCTTTTGGTGTGTCTCTATTGGTTGGTGAGCAAAATTTTACAGATACTATATCGCCCAATTGAGGCCAAATGTGTGGCCCTTGGCGAGCGAGATTCAGTGCTTTCGTGGGCCCTATTGGTGGTGATGGCTGTTGTTTTCTATTTTGGAGCGATGGACAGTGATTTCTTGACGAATTTGATCAACAAAATTATTCAATGATGGCAGAAGAACATATAGTGAAGGTTGGGCCGGTGCATGCCGGGATTATTGAACCGGGGGTGTTCCGTTTTGTGTGTAGTGGCGAGAAAGTGCTCAAAGTCGACCTCGAGCTTGGTTTTCAGCATCGAGCTATCGAGCATCAGATTGTAGCCTCGCACGGCAATGTGTGGCGCATGATGGCTTTGGCCGAGCAGATTGCCGGCGATTCGACGATTGCTCATGCGATGGCCATGGTCAGGATTTTAGATCCGCTCACAGTTAGTCCTGTGGTGCGTAGCGAGCGGCGTGTGGCGCTCGAGATGGAGCGTATTGCGATGAACCTAGCCGATGCTTCGGCCATGGCCGGTGATATGTCGTATCGCTTGGCTCATGTGGCTTTGCAGGCTTTGCGCACATTGACCATCAACGCCATGCAGCGTTGGTCTGGCAATCGTTTTGGGCGTACATTGATTCGTCCGGCGGGGTCATTTTATCGTTTAGATTTAGATTTAATTCAAGATTTCAAGCAAACGTTGGCTTCTGTGTTGCCTCGTGCCGAGGCGGTTCGCAAGGATTTGTTTTCTTCGCCTTCGGTTTTGTCGCGTTTAGAGGATGTGTGTGTGATGAATGTTGCTGTTGGTCGTTACGATGGTGATTTGGCGACTCGTTTAGAGATGCGTTTTGCGGAGATTGTTTCTTCGGGGTTAAAGATTGATAAGGAGTTGCATTATTTGATGGCTTCATGGGTAGAGCCTTATGTTGCGCCGCAGATGGAGATGCCGATTTTGGCACCCGGCACCACTCTCACTTCGCGTATTGAGGGGTGGCGAGGGAGGATCACGCATAGGGCACAGACAGACGAGGATGGTCGTATTGTGCGATACAAGATCATTGATCCGTCGTTATCATTGTGGCCTGTATTGGTTTCGAGCATGGAGGGTGGAGAGATTTCCGATTTTCCGTTACATAATAAGAGTTTCAATTTATCATATTCGGCTGTTGATTTGTAGTGATTTGTGGCGATTTGTGGCGCTCAGCCCCATAAGAAAAACGCAGTTTTCAAGAGCCAGTTAAGAAAAACGAAGTTTTCAAGAGCCGATTCAGAAAAACGAAGTTTTTCAAGAAAAGTTTTGGGTGACTTTTTCAAAAGTCACGATTCGGCAC